>NZ_LYSO01000071.1:0-31346 GCF_001728935.1 Pseudomonas sp. AP42 | reverse complement strand
CGGGGCGCCTGAGATCAAGATCAAAAGCAGATCAAGATCAACAGCGGCTCGCTTCGCATCGTGGTTGCCGTTGAGCGCTACAGAGTTGTGTAGATACCTATGCTGATCAGAGCGGGCGCTATTGAAGCGAGGGACGCAAACGTTGCCACTCATTCCAGCAATCCTCGGCAACGATATCCGGGTAACCCCGTTCTTGTTCCATCACCAGCGCGGTGGAGAGGGTTACCGCAATGCAAGTGGCCTGGTCGCGGATATCGCACACTTCGACTTCGCTGAGAGGGGCGCCTTTTTTCGATTCGGCGGCGGTCAGCAAGGCTGCCAGGGCGGGCACGAAAACCAGGCAGAGGGGCTCGGTAGACATCAGCTTATTCCTGAGCGGGGTGGGTGGGGCGCTTATTGTTCAGGGTTGATCAACGATCTCAACGTATGGTCCTCCCAAACGCCAGCAATTTTCAGATAGGCCCGCGCATGTCCTTCCTTCTCAAACCCCAGCGATTCCAGAAGTCGTTCACTGCGCATATTGCGGGGCAAATGATTGGCCATGATCCGGTGAAGCCCCAACTGCTCAAAGCAGTGTTGGTTAGTGACCTGGAGTGTTTTTTTCATCAAGCCGCGACCCTGGGCCGATTCCGCCAATGAGAAGCCGAGATGACAGGCCTGAAAAACGCCTCTCACAATGTTCGTGTAGTTACACCGCGCTAGAACCTCTCCGCTCTCGGGTTCAAGCAAGAGGAAACACAGAGCGTTGCCAGCCTGCATATTGTTGATCTGCTGCTCCACCCTGGCCTTGGCGCTGCCACTGCTGAAATATTCCTCATCCCTGAGCGGCTCCCAAGGTTGCAGATGCCTGCGGTTGACCCGTTCGTAACGGCTGACCCTCTCAAAATCGTCGCCCCACAATGGCCGAAGGCAGTAGCCCTCAACGCAATACTCCATAACCCCCTCCAGATTCACCAATGGCCCCATCTGACTGCGCAGCCGCAAAGAATAGCGCCGCTGCGCGTAAAGCGACCCCTTTCAAGGCAAACAGGTCTACCATGCCAGCCCCGGCAGTGGTTCCACTCGCTCCCGAACTCCATTTTTCAAGGTAGCGATAATGTCCATCGACCAGATCTCCCTCCCCAAAGGCGTCGGCCCCCACGCCGCCAAGCTGCTTGACGCTATTACTGGCGCCTCCACCCATGAAGAACTCAACCGTGCTGGCGGTAAAGCCGAGGGTTTTGTGCTGGGGCTGGAGGCCACCAAGGCGATCAAAAGCCAAATCGCAGAGTCGCTGTATGTGGCGTATGACGACGCGGCGAGCAATCGGGCTAGTGAACTGAAGGGCTAGTGCACCTCAGCCCCTGGTTCCGGAATGAGCGCCAATCGCCGGAATAGGCTGACGAACATAATAATTGTCGAAGTCACTGCTTTCGATGAACTGAAAGCCATGGCGGGTATAAAAGCGATTCGAAGCGCTTTCTTTGAGAGCCCCCCACTTTAATGGGAAGCGCAGCCGCATCCGCCTCTTTGAAAATCTGAGAGAGAACAGCAGACCCTACCCCTGACCCTTGCGCGCTCGGCCTTACATACAAGTGGTCGAGCAAGAGTTCATTGGGGTGATGTTTGACCACTACGAAACCCACCCGCTCTCCAGCTGCCTCGATATAGCGTGTGTCGCGAGCTTTAAAGCCGCCAAGAAACCGCTCCCGCGCACGGACCGGATCAAATCGCCCGACACGCTCCAGACTTTCGCGCATGGCCTCAATTCGAATGGCTACAAGATTATCCAAATCGCTTTGTTGAACGGGGACCAAAATGATCGGGGAATTTTGATTGGGTGCGACGGGCATATTGGGTGCTCCAACTACCATCCTGGGAGCTCAGTATAGAGAGCCTGATACTGATGACGCGACCTGCGTGGTATGTTCACGGCATACATGGAGTAACGGACCCCAGGAAGGAAATTGCAATGCCAGTGGATACCCACGCAATCCGTATTCTCTCGCAACGCCTGAGCATCGAGCCCTTCTGCGAGCAGGACGCTGTTGAGTCCTTCTCTTGTATCTCACCGTCTCTGACTCGCTACATGTCCTGGGAACCGCCTGCCTCGCTGGAAGAGTACTCGCAAGTCTGGGGGCGGTGGCTGCCTGCGATAGCGGATGGCAGCGACATCGTGTTTACGGTCAGGGAGCGGGTGAATGCTCGTTTTGCCGGCTTGGTCGGGCTTCACCATACCGGCAGTGAAACACCGGAGTTGGGCATCTGGATCCGTGAAGATAAACATGGGTTGGGGTTTGGTGGTGAAGCGGTGCGGGCGGTTGTTCAGTGGGCTAGCCAGTGGGTGGTGGCTAAGTACTTCATCTATCCTGTTGCGACGCAGAATGGTGCGAGTCGGCGTATTGCCGAAGCTTTGGGGGGAGTGGTCATCGAAAGGCGGATGGCGGAGAAATATGATTCGGTTGTGTATCAGATACCGGGGGGTTAGCTCTGGGCATCGGGTTTGCGATTGCTGGCCTGCACGAACGGCAGAAATCGGCCAAATGCGGACGTTCGGCCTTAGGAGCCGATTTGAGCCACATTAGCCATTCAAAAAGGGCGCTTGCGATGGCTCTGGGGCGACGCATGCGTATCGTTGCGCTGGTGCCTTAAGGAGTATTGGGGACCATGATACAAAGCTAGGTAAGGAGGTGATCTATGGCTATGTATGCTGCGCTTTGGTGTCGAGACAATTGTGGAGCGGCAGCACATTGGATTCATTGCAAGGGCGTGTATCTGCACTGCGAACGGGCAAGCAAAGCCAGCAACAATAGAGGCTTATTGATATCACGATTTATATGCGTTAGCCTCAAGCGACTTAAGGCGACAAGATGCAGAAGGCGGTTGGATAGCTCGCCCATCTCATAACTCACGGAAGATACGCAATGGCTGAAAGCAAAACGCATCAAAGATTCAGAAGCAGAGCTCAGGACCTTGAAATGTATCTCGAGGCGATGGATGCGGCGGCGAGGGTTACTTCAAACCTCCTGGGTCATGCCGAGAATATAAACAAAGACATCGATAAAGCTCTACCAATCGACTGTTCAAATTATACGCGTTTAAACCACCCTGCCAGAAATCGGGCGAGAATTTACAACTATTGTCGCGCCAAAAATTCTCACTCAGCCATTGTCGAAATTTATGGATATTTTTCTGAGTATATGAGAGATATCCTCAAGGAAATATACAAAAAAGATCCTATGCAAGTCGTCGGGAAGTCACAGAAACTTCTGAATATGACTTTCGCGGATTTGGCAAAAATTAACACTCTCGGCGATCTCCATGGAAAAATGGTAGAGGATGTATTTAGAAGTCTTGAGAATGAGCGAAGCACTATAAAACTCATAGACAAAATCTTAAGCGGCACAGGTGTAAATCTTAGCGAAGCCGACAAAGTGTCAGTTTTGCCCTACTTAGAGATGCGTCATTTGATAATCCATAATAACGGAAAAATTGATGCTGAGTTTGAAGTTAAATATGGTGCAACATTAAAAATCAAAGCAGGAGAAAAGGTTCCCACCGTATTCCCTAATGCGGAAGCCGCAATAAAAAGCGTGAGGGGCTTTATGAAAAAAGTCGATAGTGAGCTCGTACGAATGAAATTGGTAACGTCAAATGCCGAGCGACAGTGATATCAACACTATACCAAGAGAGCTCCAGCGAAGGATTATCTGATTATCCTCCAGTTAAAATAGTATTTCCTCGACTGACTGTATTCAGCCGGAAACAGGCAATAAACTGATCGACATAAAATATGTTAGGTTCAAGTCGATCAGATATGGTCCGCAGGTGTCGATTACACTACCTAACTAAGCTTCCCAATAGATGCGAACGATGAAAGTAGACCTATTTAAAGACCCGAGTAGCAATAAGAAAAAATTGCATCCTCAATATATAGAGCTAAGAAATAGCCCGGGCTTTAAACCCGCTCGAACCATTTTGAGGTCCATTCAAAAGACTTTTGTCGACCCGGACGGAAATTTTTCCGAGCAATTTCAGACCACGGGCTTTGATCAAAGGACATTTGAATTATTTTTAAATGAGCTATTTAAATCGCAAAACATTACAGTTGATAGAAGCTATGATCGCCCCGATTTTCTTTTGAGTAGAGGCGAACTAACAATTGCATTAGAAGCGGTAACAGCAAACCCCTCAAATAACAGCGGAATTATTCCGTACTCCATATATCCTGACCTTGCCAGCACAGATAGTGAGTTAAGTGATCTTTATCGCCATGAAATTCCTATACGTCTTGGTAGTCCTTTGTTCTCAAAACTGAAAAAAGAATATTGGACACTACCGCAAGTTCAAGGAAAGCCCTTAGCCATTGCTATTCAAGATTTCAGTCGCCCAGGGTCATTAACTTCTTCATCATCTGCTCTTTCTCAATATCTTTACGGCGTTGAGTATGACGCGCTACGGGACAAATTCGGAAATTTAGTTATTCACCATAATTCTATTCAAGAACATACAAAAGGACAAAAAACAATTCCATCTGGCTTCTTTGATTCACCCGGTGCAGAGAATATATCTGGGGTGCTATTTTGCAATACCGGAACCATTGCCACCTTTAACCGTATTAGTCACGCAGGCAAGGGAAAGGATCCGAATTTAAGAATCTTTCGATATGGAACATGCTATCGGCATGACCCAAACGCCGTCCTTCCCGCTCCCTTTATGTACGAAGTTGGGAGCTATCAAGCTAAAAAAGAAACATGGAACCAAGGGACTGTATTTTTTCATAATCCTAAAGCGCTAAATCCTATCCCGATTGGGTGGATCGGTGCTTCAGCTGATATGTATGTCAAAGACGGTGAACACATAACCACATTTCATGACGACTTTCACCCATATATGTCCTTCACGGAAATATTTAATGACAGCGATAACAAAGCAAAAATTGATGAGCATTTAATTGGGATTTGGAAAAAACTTGCTCAGATTTTCCCCTTGGACTAAATCTATAAACAGGTGGGGACGAAGCCCTACTGCTAGTTTCGGATCCATTGAATGTGTTTGCAAATGGTGGAGTTCCTCCTTGAAGATCACCTGATCTCAATAAAAGAGCGGCAGATTTTTTCTTGTTCTGGAAAATAACTCCACACATTTCTTTTCACAGCTTTTTGACGCATTCTGATATTAGGTGATTAAGAGGTGAGCCTTTTGAGAAATAACTCAATGCATAATTCCGCTCTGCTTTATTTAACGTACGTGTTCCCATGGCAGCGGCCCAAGAAATCCAGTCAGATGCACCCGTCTTGAGGATCTCATCCCTAATCTCTTTGAGCCCAAATGATTGGTCCGGAATTTCAAGAATCTTAGCGCGCGCTATTTTATGATTTGACGTTTTGTCATATAGCTTTAGTATTAGTTCTCCGAATCGTGAAGTCTTTTAAGCGGAAGGGGGACGGATTTATTTCTAGGATAATAAATCTGTCCCCTTTTCGCCGTCCCCTTTTCGCCTTAATAAGGACGTTCCGGACTCGATCGGGCGACAACCCGCATCGACTGAGTAGGCTGGGGAGTGCGCCACGGCGCAATAGGTTCATGCTCCGCCTCAGTCGTCTGGATTCCTCGCTTGGAGCCGCTCATACTGGCGTCCCGAAAAAAGCGTAGGCGAGGTCAATGAAAACAGTTCTAAGGATGGCACTGATAGTAATGCTGGTCGCGGCGATCTTTACGGCGCTCGGCTTCGCCGAAAATAACTACATGCTGAGTTTTGGCCTGTTTCTGGCCGTGCTCTCAGGCTTAGTCACCATCGCCTTAGCTGCCACGGCGAAGATTCAAGCTGTACGCGCGATCTTTGTGCCCACACCCGCGGTCGTTGAGAACAAGTCGTTCTCCTTCAGCAACACCACGGCAATACAGAATTACCCTAGCGAGGAGCACCGTGAATTGGCTTCGCTACGCCAGGACCTAAGAACGCTCCAAGATAAGCATGATAGCGCCGCATTTGAGCTTGCCACGCTGAAAACGCATATGCGCCTATGCTTCGATAACATTCGCTACCATGAGGAAATTACACTTCCCTACGCACTGGCAGGTCAGGTCGGGACAATGATCGTTGCAACAATGCTGACGCTAGTCGGAACCTCGTTGTGTGCGTTCCCCGATTGCGCATACATGCTAGCGAAGGCCGTTAATTCACTATTCTTTACGGGCTGGCAGCACGTCGGTCATTGACTTGCAGGCTGAACGCCTCACTACAGCGTTCTGACTCACTCTGGAGATGCCGGCCTGTGACACAGTACGGCACCAATTCGGGGATACGGACCCAGTGAAACGCTAGGACAGAAAAAGGGGACAGATTTATTTAGGAAAAAATAAATCTGTCCCCTTTTCGCCCGTCCCCTTTTCGCCCTTTTCGCCCTTTTCGCCCTTTTCGCCCTTTTCGCCCTTTTCGCGGGAAGCAGGGTGCTTTGTCCGCGATAGTCACCTTGGATGAAACGTTTCATAGGCAATCCTCCGTTATCACTTTGGGCAATCGTAGCAACGTTGGAAGACTCTTGATGTACTCTGATGCAAGAAAGTAATGCTAGTAAATTTGGAGCTTAAGGACCTGCCCATGGATGTGATTTCAGCGCACCTATTTTCTACAAATCACCGTACTCAAATTGAAGCAAGCGATCACTGTGGCTGTTTTTACTGCTTAGGTGTGTTTTCGCCCTCAGAAATCACTGAGTGGGTTGATCTAGATAGCACCGCTCTGTGTCCGAAGTGCGGGATCGACTCGGTCATCGGTTCAGCATCCAGTCTGCCGATTACCCCTGCATTTCTTTCGAAAATGCACGAACACTGGTTCTAGAGGATCCCGTCATTCGAGGGCATCCCTTCGGTTTGAGATCTAAAGACTAGCTTTACCTCAGTACCGCACGTTCCTGCTAAGTATTTTCACACTCTGGGCCGAAAGCAGTCGTCGCTCTCGTCATCGCAGATGGCTTTGTGCCGAGTCTGAATCCACCAAAGCCATCAAGTGCCAAACCGCCGAGTCGTTGTACGTGGCTTACAACGACGCGACGAGTCATCGACCTAATGAGTCGAAGAGCTGATCATCAGCCAGCGCAGGGCACTTCGCGGTCGAGGAGTCTGGCGGTGAGGAGTACGCCCAGTTCGCTCAGTTGGTGGATGGCGAGGGCGATGTCGCGGTGTTTGCCGTTGAGGTCTTCGGACAGGTCGAGCAGCAGGGTGCTGACGCTGGTGAAGGTTTCGTAGCTGTTGGTGATGAGGGTTTCGTTGCTGGCGTTGGGGGCGACGGTGAAGAGGGTGGTTGAATCGTTAACCATGGTTAAGTTCCTTGCTTGGGCCACTTCCCCATCGCTACTAAACAATAAGGGCGGTAGCTGTACGCAGGTTAGTAGACCGGTGGAACCTAACAAAACCGGCGCGTCCGAGGACGCCCTACGCACAGCCACCATCAAGCACAGACGGGAGCGTCTGGAGGAAGCGTGTGCACTTGTTAGGTCTGAGGTGGGCTACTAAACCCGATCACTGAACAATTCAGCGACCGAGCCACCTTAGAGACGGCCACCTCAGCGCACAAGCCGGCGGATTCTGACGCAGGCGTAGGCAATGGAGCAAGGTGCGGCAGGGGAATCGGATTTTGCCTTCAGGCGCTGCGTGATCGTTTGGGGTTTTCGCGAGCAAGCTCGCTCCTACAGGAGTGTTCATCACCTCAAACGAAATTGTTAGCATTGAACGCGTTTCATATTGGAGGCAGGGATGGATGAAACGATATGAGGTTCAACGGATCACACACCTTCCGCGCCAGATACTAGCGCTGGAAAAGGAAGCCGTTGGCGAGGGTTTCAGGTTCCTCACGCGTCTGATTAACGAATGGCACTCTGGAGCAAACCGCTTTGATGCACCCTGCGAGTGTCTGATGGCGGTTTATTTGAATCAGCAACTGATAGGCATCGGCGGTCTTTCAGTTGATCCCTATGCTGACAATAATGTGGCCAGACTGCGACGGGTGTACGTCGCAGCTTCGGCAAGGGGGCAACACGTCGGGCAGGCGCTGGTAAAGGCGCTTGTTGAACGTGCCGCTCTCAGGTTTCAGGTCGTGCGTCTTTTCACGGATACGGCTGAAGGAAGCGCCTTTTATGAGCGCTGTGGCTTCAAGCGAACAGATGAGGCCCAGGCGACTCATATCATGCAGCTTGGCGGTTTCTGAGGCGGGTAGCTGCACCAGTGGACTGCGGAGTCGACATGAACGTGTTTTTGCTTTTCAGCTATGAAGGGTGTGTCGAGCGTGCCCAGCGCTATTGACACCCAGTCGGCGAATTCCCCTTGAGACCGTGACCAGAACAATGTCGAGCCACAGTGTGTGCAAAATTCGCGCAACACCGCCTCTGAGGATGCAAAGGTTTTGATGCTGTTGGCGCCGGAAAGTAGGCGTAGTGCGTTGCGGGGAACACTGCCGTAAGAAGCGAATGCGGCTCCGTGACTCTTGCGGCACTGGCGGCAATGGCAGTGGCTCACTGATTTGGGCGTGGCGGATAGCTCGTAAGTGACGGCTGCGCATAAGCAGCTTCCTTGGTACACGGTTGTCATGCGCTTTTCCCGTCATGCGAAAAACGTCAGCGTAACCGTCCCGCTCTAGTCAGTCGACCTACCCATCAAACCAGACCGCCGAGTCGCTGTAGGTGGCTCACGACGACGCGGCGGTTATCGGGCTAGCAAGTTGAAGGGCTACTTATCAGCCACGGCAGGGCACTTCACGGTCTAGGAGTCTGGCGGTGAGGAGTACGCCCAGTTCGCTCAGTTGGTGTATGGCGAGGGCGATGTCGCGGTGTTTGCCGTTGAGGTCTTCGGACAGGTCGAGCAGCAGGGTGCTGACGTTGGTGAAGGTTTCGTAGCTGTTGGTGATGAGGGTTTCGTTGCTGGCGTTGTGGGTCACGTTGAAGAGCGTTGTTGAATCTGCTTTTGACATGAGTAGACATCCAGAGTGATGCCACCACCTTTCCGCTACTAAACAGTGGGTGGCAGCTGTACGCAGGTTAGTAGACCGGTGGATATCTAAAGCCGGCGCGCCCGAAGACGCCCTACGCACAGCCGCCATCAAGCACAGACGCAATGTCTGATTGATGAAACTCATGCACTAATAGATACCCAAGCTCAGGCTACTAAACCCGATCACTGAACAATTCAGCGACCGAGCCACCTTAGAGACGGCCACCTCAGCGCACAAGCCGGCGGATTCTGACGCAGGCGTGGGCAATGGAGCAAGGTGCGGCAAGGGAATCGGATTTTGCCTTCAGGCGCTGCGTTATCGTTTGGGTTTTTCGCGAGCAAGCTCGCTCCTACAGGAGTGGGTTGTTATCAGGGTGCGGGTAGCTGGACAATAGAGGCCGACGAGCCAGCAACGAAGCACCAGATGTGCGAACTTTTGGTTCGTTCGGGTGGGCTCTACAAACTGCAAGATTATTGATCGGAAAAAACCAATGCTAGGGAAAGTCAGCAGTAAACATCTTGTCTGGGGCGCAGTCGCACTTTGCGCGACCCTTTTGTCCGGGTGCGCTACGTCACGCTACGACGGCAAGCACGCACCGGACCCAAGTAAGGCGATCATCGTGGGTTCGATTGGTGAGAGCTTTCCGATGATGCAGCCCCATGGGCTGGTGGTTGAGATCAAGCAACAGGGAGCCCCCGGCACCGTATTACGGCTGACGACGCTGGGCAATGAAGACGATCAGCCATCCCCCTCTGTGCTGGGCCATTACTTCATGTATGAAGTGCCGCCGGGTGAGTATGAGTACACGCAGTGGCATTACGTGTATTACGCGGGTAAGTCGATGCCGCGCCCGGTGCCTGCGGTTTTCTCGGTGAAGGCCGGGGAAACTCTCTATATCGGTGATCTGCGCGTCGATGCCCTGCGCTTTTGCCTGTCAAACGTGAACAATGCCGAGGACACGGTGCAGGCGCTCAAGCGCAAGTACCGGATGCTCAAGGACCGGAACATCGTGAATCTGACGCCGAAGAGCGGTTTTGCGCCTTGGCCGAGTTCTGATGCCACTGACTTCGGTAAAGGGTTGTGCACGATTTGAAGCCGGTACCGGTGACAGTCATCAAACCCGACGCCCATTGATCCACGTTCAAGGAATTCATGCATGAAGCGCTCTACGCTACTCTGGGCCAGCCTGTTCGCAGGCCTGGTCTCACTGACCGGTTGCATCAGCGGTCCGGACCTCAAAGGCCAACCGTTCTTCACGTCACCGGCTGAACCTCGTGCGGATGAGGCCACGGTTTACTTTTATCGCACGGCGGCGAGCATCGGTGGCGGGGTCGCCCCGACTATTCAGGTCGATGGCCGTACTGTCGGCAGCTTGCCTTCCGGTAGTTTTTTCAAGGCCGGCATTCCCGCCGGCAAACACAGCATCGCCTCCACGTCGCCACCGATCATCAGCGGTATGGTTAACCAGCGTTTCGATATCACCGTCGAGAATGGGAAGGTGTATTACATCGCCGACCAACTCAGCACCTCTGACTACAAGGATGGGCAGACCTTGGGTGAAGTCGACGGCCGTCGTTTCAGCGGGACAATGTTTTACTCGCGCTACGCGCTTGTGCCTGCCGAGGAAGCGCTGCGTTCTATCAAGTGGTGCCAGGAGTTGCCGGCAACCGCACGGTAACCACGCGTCCAACTTCATCAAAAGCCAACTTGCCGACAGAAAACAACCCCACAATACCGCGGCATTGTGGGGTTGCTATGCCAGCGCCTACACCGCCCCGAAACGCACCTCCACCGACAGGCTGCCCTGGTTATCGCTCAGGCCAGCCCCGTAACGCCCGGACAGGTCGTCATTGATGCACAATTGCAACTCCCCCTGCTGGCCACGCGGCAATTGCGCCTGGTTGCCCACCAGGAACGGCGCGCCGCTGGGGCCGATACGCCCGATCAACGCGCCTTCCGCTTGACCGGGCAAGGTATAGCCGGGCTTGGCGGTCAGGCCTGGGTGGCCTGCCGCGCCGACCATCCCGGTGCCCGGGTTGGCCGTCCACTGCCCACCGGTGCACACCGCCAGTTGCCAGCTCTGTCCGTTGACCTGCACGCCGGTGCCTTGCCAGGGGTCTCTGGCCTGCACCTGCACGGTACGCTTGAGCAGGTCGCTGGCGACTACGTCGGCGGCCTGGAAGGTCAGCGCGGTGATGGTCAAGGTCGGGTTGGCGGTGCCGGTGGAGGGGAACACGCCGTCGCCGACCAGGAACAGGTTGGGGTGGTCCCAGCTGCGCTGGTCTTTGTCCACCACCGACTTGTTGCGGTCCGAGCCCATGCGGTAGGTGCCCATCAGGTGGCCAGCGCCGTAGAAGGCGTAGTTCTGGTGGTCGTAGTTGAACACCGTTTGCGCGACGAGCGTGGGGTCGAGTGTGGGGTTCAGGTTGGTCAGCTCGGTGGCACCCATCAGTTTGGTGATGATATGCGTGGCGGCCAGGCGCGCCTGCTTGAAGCCCTCCTTGGTGTAGTCGGACAGTTCGTAGGCGATCTCTGGCCGAGGCAGGCCCAAGCCGTCGGTGAAATGCTTGCTACTCTCCACCCGGCACAGCGCTTCGTCGGGCTCTTTCTCCACCTGCTCGATCAAGAAGGCCAGACGGAACTGGCGGGTCAGCACGCTGTTGAGCTTCTGCACCAGCGCCACGCCGGACAATGCCTCGCTCTTGTGGTCGGCGCCGCCATTGTTGGTGCCGCCATTGTTGTCGCCGTCGATAAAATCGCAGACCGTGGTGTACGGATCATTCGCCGACCAGTTCCAACCCTCGTTGCCGATCTCGATACGCCAGGCGGCACGCGTGCTGCGGAACGCACCGTCGCGCATGTCTTCGATCCCTGAGGTGGACAGTGGCCCACGGAACGGAAACAACGGCTTGCCTTCGGGCATCAGGCCCCAGGCCAGGTACACAGGGTGGTCGGCCAACGACTTGCCGACCTGGCCGCTGCTGTTGGCGACCCCTTTTGGGCTGTGCGGGCCGATGGAGTTGAGCAGCAGCTTGGGCGTTTCGATCGCGTGGGCGGCGATCACGTAGCGCTTGCCCTGAGCCGTGCCGTGCTGTTGCGTGCCGTTGTTCTGGTACTGGATGAAATCGATCCCCGTGACCCCGTTGGCATCCACCTGCACCTTGCTCGCCACGCACTGGTAGAGGATCCGCACATTACCGGTATCCAGGGCCTTGGCCATGGTCACGGTGGCGTCGTATTTAGCCTGGATTGGGCAGATCGGCGTGCAACTGGTGTTGCCGGCGCATACCCGTCGGCCATTGTCGTTCTGCGAGTTACGCCCGGCCGGGGTTTGCCGCACGTTGAGGGTGATGCCCTGGTACTGGGTGCCATCGACGGCCTTGCCCACGCCCTGGTCGACCAACGATGGAGGAATGCCGTGCATGCTGTATTGGTAGCCCTGGGGGAAGGTCACGCCCAGGTAAGTCTGCGACGTCACATCGGCAGAGACGCCCATCTCTTCCTCGGCGCGGCAGTAGGCGGTCTGCAGGTCGTCGTAGCTGATCGGCCAGTCGACCCCGACCTTGTACTTGCTCTGCATACGAAAGTCGTTGGGTAACAGGCGCAGAGCCGTGCCCATCCAGTGCCACATGGTACCGCCGCCCACCCGCTCGTAGGTGCTGGCGAACAGTCGCGGCCCGTTCTGTACCAGGTAGCTCTTCTGCACCTTGTCCTTGTCGTGGCTGCCGGCGGTGATCAAGTCCTGGATAGTCGCTCGCGGGGCGAACTGTTTGGCCGGGGTCTGCTCGCTCTGCTCCGGTGGGTAGGGCGACTCGGGCGCCTTGAGCACGGCCGTGTAGAAACGCTCCAGGTACTCGCTGCGGTTAGGCGGTATCGCCGGGCCCGACTCGAGCACCAGCACTTTCAAGCCGGCCAGGCCCAACTGGTAGGCCATGACGCTGCCGGCCATGCCGGCGCCCACGACGATCACATCGGCGGTTTCGATGTTCTGGGTGTTTAGAGTGCTCATGGCTGCTGCCCTTCCTTGGCGTCGACACCGGTGAACTGCTTGAGGGTCGGTGGCTGCTCGGCCCAGTAGCCGAAGTGGTACTCGCTGTAGCCCATGGGGTGGGATTGGGCGATTTTCCACGCCCAGCTTTCCTTGTAAGCCTGGTCGGAGACCACGCGGATGTCACCCGTGTGGGCGGCGCCTTGGTCATAAGGCTGGTACCAGCTGCCAAGCAGCCACAGCTTCATGATCGAGCGGGCGCCTTTGGCGATCTGCGGGTCCGAACTGCCGAGTAGGGCGCTGGCGATCTGCTTATGGGGTTGGCCTTTGATAGGGACGTACAGGTTCAGCAGTTTGCTGAACGCTTCGGTGCCCATGCCTTGCTGGGCGGTGTCGAAAAACACCGGAGGCAGGTTGATCGGGTCGACGGCAGGCGCCAGCAGCTTGGCTGACAGGCCAGTGAGCTCGGCAGACAGGTCGATGAAGTTTTGCAGGTTTGAGTCGCTCATGGCATCACTCCTTGGCACCGATGGATTGGGCACGTTCAAGCAGAAAGGTGAAATCGGCGAAGCTGGTGAGCGGGGACTGGGTCACCCGGGTGGTTGCGTTGTTGTGGCACTCCATGCAACTGGATGAGGCCTGCGGCGTAGTGCCCTGGTTGTAGGTTTCCAGCGTGGCGTTGGCCAGGAAGTTCGGCGCAGGCGTGCCCAGCGGGTTGGTTGGCGACGGCACCTGGCAGTCATCGGCGGGGGCGGTTGGCCATTGGGTGCTGATCAACTGGTAGTTGGCCCACACCGTGCCCTTGAGCGCGCCTTGCCATTGCGCGTTGAGCTGGTGGGTTGCGGCGGTGAGCGGTATTTCTCGCACGATCTGCGAGGGCGTGGCTTTCTTCGACGGGTCCCACGGCTGCGCGGGCGGCTCGTTCACCGGGCGGTCGCTGGTCTGGGCGTTGTAGAACAGGTAGGGGCCCTTGCGCTCGTTCATGGGTGTGGTTTTTTCCGGCACGTTGCGCACGTGCTCGAAGCTTGACCACACCCACTGCGGCGCATCTTTGGTCTTGTGCACGATGTGCAGGCCGACCAGCCCGACCTTCTGCGCGTTGCACGATTCGGGGATCACCGCGCCCTTGCTCGGGTCGGCGTTGCCTGGGGTGTAGACCAGCGCGTCGACGGCGTGGAAGTCCTGCGGGTTGTCGTTGCCGCCGAGTACCTTCCAGGCCGATTTGACCATGATCGCGCCGACATGCTTGTCTTTCTGCGAGCCGCAGGAGAAGGCGATGCGGTTCTCGGCCTTGGTGAAGAAAGCCTGTTGGCCTTCCTTGCTGTACAGACCATTGTTGACGATGTTGTCGAACATCGGCTGGTTGACCATGATCGCGTTGCGCGTGTAAGTGCCGTTCTGGTCCACCAGTGGGCCGGTCTTGAACGGCTGGATGGTCTCGTCGAGCACACCAGCAACCTTGCCCATCTGCTGCAGCACGGGCAGGTCACCCTTGCCTTGACAGGCCGGGGGTAGCGGCGCCTTCTGGTTCCAGGCGACAGGCATCTGTCCTTGGGGCAGGAAAATCTCGTAGCTCTCCTTCCACGACTCCCACACCGTCTGCCCCGGCGCGCCGATCTGCGCCGAGGTATTGGCGCTGCCGTCGGCGTTGGCGGGCCAGTTCAGCGCGACGAAGGTCTGCCACGACAGCACGTCGAAATCGTGTTGCAGGTTGTCCAGGGTGAAGGGGGCATTGGCGGTGACGTCGAAGGGAATCGCAGGTGACAGCGGCGGCGGGCTGGCCGCATCGGCCATTGCGAGCACGCTGGTGAAGCTTGCACCCAGGCACGCCAACCGTTTCAAGGTTATTTTCATTATCGTCTCCTCAGCAGATAAAGCGTCGGGACGACGAGGCGTACTGGCCCTTCATGGACCGATAGTTCAGCGTTATCCCTTACGCTAGGCTGAAGGCTAGCCGTTGCGCTAAAAACCTCAGCAATATCCGACTAAAGGTAGGGGTAAGCAGTATCGGCGCCCGGCGGCAGATGCACGTGTAGGCAATGGCGCAAGGCGCGGCGGGGGAATCGGATTTTGCCTTCAGGCGCTGCGTGATCGTTTGGGATTTTCGCGAGCAAGCTCGCTCCTACAGGAGTGCCATATTCCGGTGTTATGGTTGGCGCTGACGATGGAGGATTGAACATGACATTGACGGTCGACACCCTGCTCGAATTGGCCATGGCCAACCCTATCAATGCGCAAATCACCGCGCGCCTGCCGGAGCTTGGCGTGCAGCAGTGCATGCTTACGGCAGGCTGCCTGTTCCAGGCGGTGTGGAATCATCAGGCGAATCTGCCGGCTGATCAGGGCGTGAAGGACTACGACGTTTTTTACTTTGACGAGGACCTGTCTTACGAGGCGGAGGACGCGGTAATTCGTGCGGCGCAGGTGCTATTCCAAGACCTGGGCGTGAATGTGGAGGTCAGGAATCAGGCGCGGGTACACCTTTGGTATGGGCAGCGGTTTGGCCGGCCCTATCCACAGTTGCATTCGGCCAGGCAGGGCGTTGATCGGTACCTGGTGGCGGGCACGTGCATTGCGCTGGAGATTGCCTCGGGCGAGCTGTATGCGCCTTATGGCTTGGAGGATGTGGAGCAGGGGCTGTTGCGTATCAACCCTTTGCATCCGGAGCCGGAGCTGTTTTTGCACAAGGCCAGGAGTTATCAGGCGCGTTGGCCGTGGCTCAAGATTGTAGCCCCAATGCTGTAGGAGCGAGCTTGCTCGCGAAAAACGTCAACGATAACGCGTGCCTTCAGCTTAAACGCGGCGCCTGTGAGTTTTTCGCGAGCAAGCTCGCTCCTACAGAAGTGCCGTGCCGAGTAGGCCGCAACTTATTACTACCAGCCATGGCGGCAGCTTCCACACCATCAACGCGACCAGTGCCAGCAACGCCAGGGCGAGGTCGTAGCCGTTGAAGATCGCGCTGGTCCAGACCGGTCGATACAGCGCTGCCAACAGCAGGCCGACCACCGCCGCATTGACACCGGCCAGCGCCGCCTGGGTACGCGGGCTTTTGCGCAGGCTGGCCCAGAAGGGCAAGGCGCCGAAGATCAGCAGGAACGACGGGGCGAAGATCGCCAGCAGCGCTATCACCCCGCCAAGCCAACCGCTCGGGGCGTGGGTCATGGAGGCGCCGAGGAAGGCGGCGAAGGTGAACAGCGGGCCGGGCACGGCCTGGGTGGCGCCGTAACCGGCGAGGAATACGTCGTTGCTGACCCATTGGCTGGGCACCACTTCGGCTTGCAGTAGCGGCAACACCACGTGGCCGCCGCCGAATACCAGCGCACCGGTGCGGTAGAAGGCGTCCACCAGCGCCAGCGTGGGGTTGAGCGCCCATGTGGCGAGGAGCGGCAAGCCCACCAGCAACAACAAAAACAGCATCAACCACAGGGCTCCGGCGCGGCGGCTGATGGCGATGGGCAGGGCGTCGGGCTCGTTGCTGTTCTCGGGCTTGAACAACAGCAGGCCAGCCACGCCTGCGACCACCATGACCCCGACTTGAGCCCAGGCGGAGGGTTGCAGCAGCACCACGCCCGCGGCGATCAACATCAACGCTACCCGTAACACGCCTCGGCACAGGTTGCGCGCCATGCCCCACACGGCCTGGGCCACCACGGCTACGGCGACCACCTTGAGGCCGTGCAGCGCGCCAGGGGGCAGGGCGCTGCCGTAGTGGGCCAGCCCCAGGGCAAACAGGATCAGGGCGATGGCCGACGGCAAGGTGAACCCGGCCCAGGCCGCCACGGCGCCGCTGTAGCCCGCCCGTGACAGGCCCAGCGCGATGCCGACCTGGCTGCTGGCCGGGCCGGGTAGGAATTGGCACAGGGCAACCAGTTCGGCGTAGCTGCGCTCGCTCAGCCACTGGCGCCGAATGACGAATGCTTCGCGAAAATAACCCAGGTGCGCGATCGGGCCGCCAAAGGAGGTGAGGCCCAGGCGCAGGAAGATCAGAAATACTGACCAGGGGCTGCTACGGTGATCGGCGATAGGGGGCAAGGGTTGCCTCGGGGCGAGCTGTTCAATCCAGCGCAGATCGATAGGTTTCAGAACCTTAACCATTTTTTATGACGCGTAGAAGAGGCCACCCGCATGTCATTTTTGCGCCCCACATTGAATTTATGCGCGCTGATTTGAGTCACTGAAAGCAGAGCGTTGTTTTCCACCCACTCGACCTCAAGGACCGACCATGACTTTCTTCATCTTCTTGCTTGCCTGCGCCGCCGCCGCCAGCACTGGCGTGATCTTCAAACCCGGCGCCTGGTACGAATCCCTGGTCAAGCCCAGCTTCACCCCGCCCAATTGGTTGTTCCCAGTGGCCTGGACGATTATCTACCTGCTGCTGGCCTGGGCCGGCTACCGCCTGACTCTGATCCCCGGCAGCGAAATGGTATTGGCCCTGTGGGCGGCGCAGATTGCGTTGAACACGCTGTGGACGCCGGTGTTCTTCGGTGCCCATCGGTTGCTCGCCGGGATGGTGATTATCGTGCTGCTGTGGCTGACCGTGGCGGCGATGGTGCTGCTGGCCGTGCGCCTGGACCTGATTACCGGGCTGATCCTGTTCCCGTATCTGGTGTGGCTGTGCGTGGCCGCGGCGTTGAACTTCTCGATCCTGCGTAATAACCGCTGATGGCCTACCAGCATTGGCCCGCCAGCGAGCCCGAACTGGCACAGATGCGCCGCTTCAATCAGAAACTGGCGTGGACGCCGCGGTTCAAGATCCGCAACCGCGTCACGCCGCGCCTGATCCAGGCACTGCTGCGCGCCAGCCAGACGTTCAAGAAGGCGCCTGTGGTGGAGCTGAAAAAGGTAGGCAGGGTGCCCGTGCGTATCCTGCGCCCCAGCGGTAAGCCCAGAGGCGTGGTGTTGGATATCCACGGCGGTGGCTGGGTGATCGGCAATGCGCAAATGGATGACGACTTGAACCTGGGCATGGTGAATGCCTGCGACGTCGCGGTGGTGTCGGTGGATTACCGGCTGGCGGTCGATACACCGATTGAAGGGCTGCTGGATGATTGCCTGGTGGCGGCGCGTTGGCTCTTGGCCGACTGCCCGGAGTTTGCCGGCCTGCCGGTGATTTTTGTCGGTGAGTCGGCCGGCGGGCACTTGGCGGCGGCCACCTTGTTGGCGCTCAAGCCATGGCCCGAGTTGCTGCAACGGGTGAGCGGGGCCGTGCTGTACTACGGCGTTTACGACCTGACCGGCACACCGAGCGTGCGCACGGCCGGGCCGGACACCTTGTTGTTGGACGGGCCGGGCATGGTCGACGCGCTGCGCCTGCTGACGCCGGGGCTCAGCGACGAAGCGCGCCAGCAGCCGCCGTTGTCGCCCTTGTATGGAGACTTTGAGGGGTTGCCACCTGCGCTGATGTTTGTGGGCGAGTTGGACCCGCTCAAGGATGACACCCTGCTGATCGCCGAGCGATGGGCGGGCGTTGAGGCGCATCTGCTGCCGGAGGCGGCCCATGGGTTTATTCATTTTCCGGTGGCGATGGCCGACAGGGTGTTGGCGTACAGCCGCCAGTGGATAACAGGTCGAATCCTTGGCAATGGGCGTTAGCATTCAAGCGGCCAAAGCCGCTGATATTCCCGAGGTGCTGAGCTTCGCTTTGCAGGCTCGCGATGAGCTGTTTCCAACGCTCAGCGCAACCGGAATACCCCATGATCTGGCGCAGTTCGAAGCCGTTTACCTTAAGGGTGGCGGGCAGTTTTTGATTGCCCGCGCCGACGGCCAAATCGTGGCTGCGGTGGGCTATCGGCCTTATGACGGTCGTTTTCCCCAGTTGGACTATCAGGGCTGCAAGACAGTGGAAGTGGTGCGCCTGTATGTGCGCCCGGCGTTCCGTCGCTTGGGCCTGGCGGGCCAGTTGTACCGCTCGTTGGAGGCGCTGGCGCGGGAGGCGGGTGTGGCAGTGGTTTACCTGCACACCCATCCATTTCTGCCGGGTGCGATTGATTTCTGGCGGCGTCAGGGGTTCGAGGTGGTGGATGTCGAGGCAGACCCGGTCTGGCACACAACCCATATGCACCGGCTTCTGTAGGAGCGAGCTTGCTCGCGAAAAACGTCAACGATAACGCGTGTTTCCTGGATGAACGCGTCGCCTGTGGGTTTTTCGCGAGCAAGCTCGCTCCTACAGGTTCAGTTGGAGCGCAGGCGCAGGATGTGTGCGCCGTCGAACGGGTCCGTCAGGTAATGCCCTTGCACCCCGAATGTCTCTTGCAAACGCTGTGGCGTCAGCACTTCCAATGGCGTACCCAGCGCCACCAGTCGCCCGCGATCCAGCACGGCCAGGCGATCACAGGTCAGTGCCTGGTTCAGGTCGTGCAGCGCAATCAAAGTGGTCACTGGCAAGCCTTGCACGCCTTTTAAAATCGCCAGTTGATGTTGGATATCCAGGTGATTGGTCGGCTCGTCCAGCAACAAAATCTGCGGGCGTTGCGCCAGGGCGCGGGCGATGTGTACGCGTTGGCGTTCGCCACCCGAGAGGCTGCGCCAGGCGCGTTGGCTCAGGTGGGTGGCGTCTACGTCATGCAGGGCCTGGTGCACGATGGCGTCGTCTTCACGCGACCACGGGCTCAGCGCCGATAGCCAGGGTGTGCGGCCCAGGGCTACGGCGTCGAACACACGGATGGCGTCGTCGGTATCGGCCTGTTGTTCCACCACCGCCAATTGTTGCGCGATGGCGCGGCGTGATAACGCTTCCAGACGCGTGCCACCCAGGCGCACTTCACCGCTGGCCGGCGGGCGCAAACCGGCGAGCAGTTTGAGCAGGGTGGACTTGCCCGAACCGTTCGGCCCGACGATGCCCAGGGTTTCGCCCGCCTGCACGTCCAGGTCGATACCGTGCAGCAACTGGGCCTCACGCACCTTGAAACCCAGGCCGCGGCAACTGAGCACGCTCATCGGGCGTTCCTCCGGCCAATCAAAATCAACGCAAACACCGGCGCGCCCACCAGTGCCGTGACCACCCCAACGGGAATCACTTGGCCCTTGATCAGGGTGCGTGACAGCACATCGGCGGCGATCAGAAACAGCGCGCCGCCCAAGGCACTGGCCGGCAGTAACCGTGAATGCCCGGTGCCGAGCAACAGGCGTGCAGCGTGGGGAATCACCAGCCCGACAAAACCAATGGAGCCGACGATGGACACCATCACCGCCGTGACCAACGCCGCACAGGCCACCAGCACAAATTGCACGCGGCGCACCGCAATGCCCAGGGAGGCCGCCGAGTCGCTGCCAAAGGTGAACGCATCCAGTGCTCGCCGGTGCCACAGGCACACCGCTAGCCCCAGCGCCGCCACCGGCACCGCCAACCACACCGACGGCCAGCGCACGCCGCTGAGGTTGCCCAGCAGCCAGAACATAATGCCGCGGGCTTGTTCGGAGCTGGCCGACTTGGTGATGAGGAACGCGGTCAGGGCATTGAACAATTGCGAGCCGGCGATGCCCGCGAGGATGATCTGCCCGGTGCCGCTGGACGATCCGCTGGCGCGGGCGAGCAGAATCACCAGCGCAAACGCGGCCATGGCGCCGACAAACGCCCCTGCCGACAACGACACCAGCCCGCCGCCCACTCCGATCAGCACGACCAGCACGGCCCCGGTGGAGGCGCCGGCGCTGATGCCCAACAGGTACGGGTCTGCCAGCGGGTTGCGCAGCAACGATTGCAGGATCACCCCGCAGGTCGCCAGCCCGGCACCGCAGGCTGCGGCCACCAGGGTGCGGGTCAGGCGGTAGTTCCACACCACGCCCTCATCGATCGGATCCAGCGCATAGCCCGCGGCCCAGAGCTTATTGGCCAGCACCTGCAACACCACCTGCGGTTCGATGGCGGTTTCGCCGATGGCCACGCCAGCGAGCAGGGCGAGCAATAGCAGGGCGAGGGCAAGGAGGGTGCGCATCATTGGCCCAGGTTGTAGCCGTCGATGGCGGTAGCGAGTTGTTCAAGGCCGTCGAACGTGCGCAGGCTGGCCTGCAGTGCCAGGGCGTCGAGGATGATGATGCGGTTGTGTTTCACCGCGTCCATGTTGCGGGTGACGGGGTCGCTGCGCAGGAAGGCGAGTTTCTTTTCGTGGTCGTCGGCGGGGTAGCGGCGACGGTCCATGCGTGCGATCACCAGGAAAGTGGGGTTGGCCTTGGCGATGGTTTCCCAGCCGACGGCGGGCCATTCTTCATCGGACTGCACCACGTTGTGCAGGCCCAGGGTGTGCAGCATGAATTGCGGCACGCCTTTATGGCCGGCCACATAAGGGTCGCTGGCCATCTCGGCGCTGGAGAACCACACCAGTGCGCTGGCCTGCTTCAAGCCTTTGCCCTGGGCGGTGGCGATGGATGCGGCCAGGCGCGCCTTGAGCTCATCGTTCAATTGTTGGCCGCGCGCCTGCACGTCGAAAATCTGCGCCAGTTGGTGGATGCTCTGGTAAATCGTCTCGATGCGAAACGGCTGCAACCGCGTGCCGTCGGCGCCGACCAGGTTGTCCTTGGCCTCGCAATCGGACGGCAGCACATAGGTGGGGATCTTCAACTCATGAAATTGCTCACGGGTGCCGACCACGCCTTGCGGGCCCACCACCCATTCCAGTTCGGCCGCCACCAGTTGCGGGCGCTTGGCGATCACCGCTTCAAAGCTTGGCTCGTTGTTGGCCAGGCGCTCGATGCGGTCGTTCTGGGCTTTGTACTGTGGCAACACGTTGTTGAACCACAGCGAGGTGCCTACCACTTTATCGCCCACGCCCAAGGCATAGAGCATCTCGGTGGCGGCCTGGCCGATGCTCACGCTGCGGGCGGGGGCTTGTTGGAAGGTCAGGCTGCTGCCGCAGTTTTCCACGGTCAGCGGGTAGTGGCTTGGCGCGGCGTGGGCCAGGGCGCAGGCGCTCAAGCCTGCGAGCAGGGCGGTAACACGTGGCAGCATGGGGCGATCTCCGAGTGAGCCAGGGGTGCAGCTGGGGAGTTACGGCTCGGAAATACGCCCTGGGACGCTACAGGTGTGCAGGGCCAGGATGTCCTTCCCGGACACCCCGCCGGTTAGTGATGTTGCTGGGCCGGCAGGTCTCCTGACTGATGCGTCATCGCCACGCCCCAGCCTTCCCGGACGAGGTCCAGTGGCATTCAGGGGCAGGCTCAGCACCTACAGTTGCGGGGGCAGTTTCGATTGACGCCTGGGCGGCGTTTCGAATTCCCTATTAGTCCCACGTGGGAACCGGCGCCGGTATGGTAAGCGATCACGCCCTGTAGGAGCGAGCTTGCTCGCGAAGAACTTGAGAACACCGCGGGGCATCAGGCGCCCCTGCGTTATCGTTGACGGTCTTCGCGAGCAAGCTCGCTCCTACAGGGGGCACTGGTTAGAGTCGAATGTCTTGGGGGCCGCGGATCAGGGCTTCGATGCGCGTGCCGGTGGCGCGCTCTTCGTTGCTGAAGCCGTCGTAGTCAGCCAGTTGGCCGAAGCGAATGCCGGTCAATTGCTCGATCGCAATCACACTGCGTTGGTAGGTTCTGAGCTGGCCGAACACCAGGTCCAATTGGTCCAGCTCGCGACGCTGGTCAATCATGTAGGCGCTGGCAGACGGTTTGCCGTCGTCGCTGAGGTAGGCCACCACCTTCCAGAATGCCTGGGGGATTTTTACCCCGCGATACACGCGGTCGTTGTCGCTGAACACCGGGCCGCTGAACACCGTGGCCCGGGCTTTCCAGCGCTGAGTGTTGTCGAGGATATAGTCCTCGAGTTCCAGCCAGGTCTTCTGGTTGAAGCCGCTCATTTGTGGCGAGCAGTTGGTGAAGTGGAAGGTGTCGAGGTTGGCCGTGGTCGCGTCGTCGCCCCAGTTGGGGTCTTGGCGGCGCACCAGGTGGCCGCGGTCCAGGCCGTTGCCGGCGTACAGGTCTTCACCGACCTGGGCGTCGGTGGGCAGGCGGCCATCGTAGGCCCAGGTGTCGTTGCTGCGCACGATGTCCACATGCTTGGCGCCGTCGATATTTACCCCCACGTACAGCGCCAGTCGTCGAGAGCGCGACATGGTGATGGAGAAATGCGTGTAGTCCAGGCGCTTGGGTTGCACGTCGCCCGCCAGTGGCTCGCCAACCGTGGGCCATGGCACCACGAAGTCGCTGAGGAACTCGTCGGCGTAGCCAACGCGGTTTTTGAGGTCCTTGGCCGCTGTGACACGCGGCGTCGCGGCTCTGGCTTCCAGCAGAGTGGGGGTGGCCGCGATCAACGGTCGCAGGTCGGCAAGCCTGGGGCGGTGCTTCAGGTCGATTTTGACTGTGCGGGCGGGCATGGGCATGTTCCTTATGGGCCTCGGATAAACACCACTGAAACACAAACTCATGACAATTTGGCCCGGGTGGCGATCCCAGGGCTATCCTGAAAATCGTTACCCGGACGTTCATCACACGCCAAAAAGGAGCCAGCTCATGTGTGTTCGCCAACCGCGCAATCCGATTTTCTGCCTGATTCCGCCGTACATGCTCGATCAGATCGCTCGCCACGGCGACAAAGCCCAACGGGAGGTCGCGTTGCGCACGCGTGCCAAGGACAGCACGTTCCGCTCGTTGCGCATGGTCGCCGAACCCGCCAAAAGCCCCGCGCGGATGGCATTGGCGGTGGGCAGCGAAAAACAGCGCTCGATCTACAGCGCCAACAACACCGACAGCCTGCCCGGAAAACTGATCCGTGGCGAAGGGCAACCCGCCAGCGGCGATGCTGCGGTAGACGAAGCCTATGACGGCCTGGGCGCGACCTTCGATTTTTTCGACCAGGTCTTCGACCGCAACTCCATCGACGATGCGGGCATGGCCCTGGACGCGACCGTGCACTTCGGTCAGGACTACAACAATGCGTTCTGGAATTCGACCCAGATGGTGTTCGGCGATGGCGACCAGCAGTTGTTCAACCGCTTCACCGTGGCACTCGATGTCATCGGCCATGAGTTGGCGCACGGTGTGACCGAGGATGAGGCCAAGCTCATGTACTTCAACCAGTCCGGCGCGCTGAACGAGTCGTTGTCGGACGTGTTTGGCTCGTTGATCAAGCAATACGCGTTAAAGCAAAAGGCCGAGGACGCCGATTGGTTGATCGGCAAGGGGCTGTTTACCAAAAAGATCAAAGGCACCGCCCTGCGCTCGATGAAAGCACCTGGCACCGCCTTTGATGACAAGCTGCTGGGCAAAGACCCGCAGCCGGGGCACATGGATGATTTTGTACAGACTTACGAGGACAATGGGGGCGTGCATATCAATTCCGGCATTCCCAACCATGCGTTCTATCAGGTGGCGATCAATATAGGCGGGTTCGCCTGGGAGCGTGCCGGGCGTATCTGGTACGACGCACTGCGCGATTCGCGGCTGCGACCCAACTCCGGGTTTTTGCGTTTTGCGCGCATCACCCACGACATTGCCGGCCAGCTTTATGGCGTGAACAAGGATGAACAGAAGGCGGTCAAGGCAGGCTGGAAAGCGGTGGGCATAAACGTTTGACGAAGCCGCCTGGGCGGCGAGGAACAGCCATGCGAATTTCAATCAAGGAAAGCGGTGGGGCGGCTTTTTTTCCGGGGCTGGCCAAGCCGCGTACGGTGGAACTGGACTCGCTGCCCGAACCCGACCAGCAGGAATTGCGGCAACTGATCGAAGCTGCCGATTTTTTCAAGTTGCCGCAAAGTACCGATCCCGAGCCTGGCAACCCAGGCCGGGTGCATTACACCCTGACAGTCGCGGAGGGCAAGCGTGAGCACACGGTTTGTGTGCTCGCGCCGGTGAATCCCCCGGCACTGGACGGGTTGGTGCAGTGCGTGCGGCGGCACATAAATTGTTGAAGCGCGCCAAGGCTGGTTTGTGGCTCTTGGCAAGCTACTTACGATCCAGCCACACCGTCTGCGCATTGCAAAACTCGCGTACGCCGAAGTGCGACAGCTCACGACCAAAACCGCTCTTCTTCACGCCGCCAAACGCCACCCGCGGGTCTGAGACGCTGAAAGCGTTGACGAAGATCCCGCCGGTTTCCAGTTGGTCGGCAATCGCCCGCGCCTTTGCAGAATCGGCTGTGAAGATACTCGCGGTCAGGCCAAACTCGCTGTCATTGGCCAGCGCCACGGCGTGCTCGGCGTCGCGGGCGGTGATGATCGAGGCCACGGGGCCGAACAGTTCCTGTTTGAACGACGTCATGTGATCGGTGACGTCAGCCAGGACGGTCGGTTCGTAGTAATTGCCCGCGCCCGCGACTTTATGGCCACCCAGCAGCAGCGTGGCGCCTTCTTCCAGGGTCGCCTGGACCTGGCCGTGCAGTTCGTCACGCAGATCAAAGCGCGCCATGGGGCCGATATAGGTGGCGGTTGAGGTGGGCTCGCCCATCACCAGGGCGCGGCTGGCTTCAAGGAACTTGGCGGTGAAGGCTTCAACCACGCCCGCTTCGATGATCAAGCGCTTGGCGGCGGCGCAGACCTGGCCGCTGTTCTGGAAACGGCCGATCACGGCGGCTTGCACAGCGGCGTCGAGGTCGGCGTCGTTGAGTACGATAAACGGGTCGGAGCCACCCAGTTCCAGCACGCATTTCTTCAACGCGGCCCCGGCTTGTGAGCCGATGGCGATGCCAGCGCGCACGCTGCCGGTGAGGGTCACAGCGGCGATGCGCGGGTCGGCGATGGCCGTAGATACACCGTCCTGGGTCACGTTGATCACTTCGAATACGCCTTCAGCGAAACCGGCTTTACGCAGCGCCTGCTGGATCAGATACGCGCTGCCCATCACATTGGGCGCATGCTTGAGTACGTAGGTGTTGCCGGCAAGCAGGGTCGGCACGGCGCCGCGCAGCACTTGCCACACCGGGAAATTCCACGGCATTACCGCGAGGATCGGGCCCAGTGGGCGGTATTCGATCTGCGCGCTGCCGTTGTCCACCAGGGTGGGTTCTGGTGCAAGCATAGCCGGGCCGTGGGCGGCGTACCATTCGCTCAGTTGCGCGCACTTTTCGATTTCGGCGCGGGCCTGGGCGATGGGTTTGCCCATTTCCAGGGTGATCATTTGCGCCATGTCTTCAGCCTGTTCACGCAGGGCAGCGGCCAGGGCCAGCAGATATTCGGCGCGCTGGCTTACCGGCGTGCGACGCCAGGTGCGGAAGGCATCGGTCGAGCGGGAGAGGGCGGCGTTCAGCTGTTCTGCGCTTTCATAGGCGTAGCTGCCGACGGTTTCGCCATTGGCGGGGTTGATCGACAGGGCGTGGGTCTGGTGAGAGATAGCATTGTTCATGGCACCGTCCGGCTGAATGAATGGAATGAGGCCAGCGTACGGGGCTGTATGTTTTCTTGAAACTGAATAATATTAAGCGATACGTTCATGAATGGAGAATGACTTGGACCTGGTGCAACTGGAAATCTTCAAGGCCGTTGCCGAGCAAGGCAGCATCAGCGCCGCCGCGCAGTTGATTCATCGCGTGCCATCGAACCTCACCACGCGTATCAAGCAACTGGAGCAGGATTTGGGCGTGGAGTTATTCATCCGAGAGAAGAGTCGCTTGCGTTTGTCTCCGGCGGGGTGGAATTTCCTCGGCTACACGCGGCGCATTCTCGATCTGGTACAGGAAGCCCGCGCCACGGTGGCGGGGGAGGAGCCTCAGGGCGCCTTTGCCTTGGGCTCGCTGGAGAGCACGGCGGCAGTGCGCATCCCGGCGTTACTGGCGGCGTATAACCAGCAATACACCAAGGTCGAGCTGGACCTGAGCACCGGCCCCTCGGGCACCATGATCGAAGGCGTGCTGTCGGGCCGGCTGACGGCGGCCTTTGTCGACGGGCCGGTGCTGCATTCCACGCTAGAGGGTGTGGCGGTGTTCGAGGAGGAGATGGTGGTGATTGCACCGCTGCATCACGCGCCGATCACCCGTGGCCAGGAAGTGAATGGCGAGAACATCTATACGTTCCGCTCCAACTGCTCGTACCGGCATCACTTCGAACGCTGGTTCTCACAGGATGGCGCGGTGCCGGGCAGGATCTTCGAGATCGAGTCGTACCACGGCATGTTGGCGTGTGTCAGCGCCGGGGCAGGGCTGGCGCTGATGCCACGCAGCATGCTGGAGAGTATGCCGGGGTGTGCGGCGGTAAGCGTGTGGCCGTTGACGGACAGCTTCCGCCTGCTCAATACCTGGCTGATCTGGCGCCGGGGCACGGTTTCACAGAGCTTGAACAGTTTCGTAAAGCTGCTGGAAGAACGCGATCTGGTGGCAACCTAAATCCAATGTGAAAGGGGCAAGCCCTGATACCTGTAGGAGCGAGCTTGCTCGCGAAAAACGTCAACGATTACGCGTGCTTCATGAATAAACGCGGCGTCTGTGAGTTTTTCGCGAGCAAGCTCGCTCCTACAGGTATAGGGGGGCTTGAACTTCATCAGCCACCAAATTGCAGGGTGCCCATGGCCAGCTTGGCCATGATCGCCGTTGCACCCAACTGCACCAGCCACAAGGCCAGCCCACCCAGAAATACCCCCAACGCCACTTGCAGCACCAGGCTCTTCTGGCGCTTGGCTTGCGGTGCGCGTGGGGCGTAGTCGTGCAGTTCGTCGCGGTCGGCGCGCAGGTCCAGGTCGTCGTTTCTCATAAAGCTCTCACAGCAAGGGGGCAGTCGGTGTTCAGTCTAGTGTGTTCGCCAATAAAAAGGGGGAAGCCCATGGCTTCCCCCTTCGTATAACGCTTGCCGGCTTACAGCACCTGGACAATCGCCTTGGTCACCGCACCAATGTTCGACTGATTCAGCGCCGCTACGCAGATGCGACCGGTATCCAGCGCATAGATGCCGAACTCGGTACGCAGGCGGGTGACTTGCTCAACGCTCAGGCCGGAGTAGGAGAACATCCCGCGCTGACGACCGACAAAGCTGAAGTCATGGCCTGGAGCAGCCTTGGCCAGTTCGGCCACCATCTGCTCGCGCATGCCGCGGATGCGCAGGCGCATCTCGGCCAGTTCGGCTTCCCACTGGGCGCGCAGCTCAGGGTTGTTTAACACGGCGGCAACGATGGCTGCGCCGTGGGTGGGCGGGTTGGAATAGTTGGTGCGGATCACACGCTTGACCTGGGACAGGATGCGCGCGCTTTCTTCCTTGGACTCGCTGACAATCGACAGCGCGCCAACACGTTCGCCGTACAGGGAGAACGACTTGGAGAACGAGCTGGACACGAAGAAGGTCAGGCCCGATTCCGCGAACAGGCGCACCGCGGCGGCGTCTTCGTGGATGCCGTCGCCGAAGCCTTGGTAGGCCATGTCGAGGAACGGCACCAGGTTCTTGGCCTTGACCACGTCCAGCACGTTTTGCCAGTCGGCCGGGCTGAGGTCGACGCCGGTCGGGTTATGGCAGCAAGCGTGCAGCACCACGATGGACTGCGGCGGCAGGGCGTTGAGGTCTTCGAGCAGGCCGGCACGGTTCACGTCGTGGGTGGCGGCGTCGTAGTAGCGGTAGGTTTGTACCGGGAAACCGGCTTTTTCAAACAGCGCCTGGTGGTTTTCCCAGCTCGGGTCGCTGATGGAGACGACGGCGTTGGGCAGCAGTTGCTTGAGGAAGTCGGCGCCGATTTTCAGCGCGCCCGTGCCGCCCACGGCCTGGGCAGTAATCACACGGCCTTCGCTCAACAGCGGCGACTCAGCGCCAAACAGCAGCTTTTGCACGGCCTGGTCGTACGCCACGATGCCGTCGATCGGCAAGTAGCCACGGGCGGCGTGTTGCGCCACACGAATGGCTTCCGCTTCGGCAACGGCACGCAAGAGTGGAATCTTCCCCTCCTCGTTGCAGTAAACGCCCACGCCAAGGTTCACCTTGGTGGTTCGTGTATCGGCGTTGAATGCTTCGTTGAGGCCCAGGATTGGATCGCGTGGTGCCATTTCGACAGCGGAGAACAGGCTCATTTTTGCGGCAGCTCTATGGGGGGTAGGAGGGACGTGTCGCGCTCCAGCCGAATGCACTAGAGCGGTGCACAAACGGGGAGCTAGTATAGAGGCCATCACGGCTGAGAGCGACAACGGAAACGGCTTTTCGGCCATGTTTTTCGGTTTATTTGCTGACCGTTAGTCTTATTGCCACATTGGCGAGAAAGGTCGTGTAGGACGACGGCCTTGAAACCCGTCACATTCGACACCACTTCTACAGCTATCATGGTTTTTTCCTGCACCCTGCGATGATTATTCGCGGGTTGCTGAGCTATTTCGTCCCTGGCGGTGTCGAGTCTGGGGTGACTTCACGAGGTACGTTATGTCGGATTTCCAGCTCGTTACCCGTTTTGAACCCGCCGGCGATCAACCGGAAGCCATTCGTCAGATGGTCGAAGGCATCGAGGCCGGCCTGGCGCACCAGACGCTGCTTGGGGTGACCGGTTCCGGCAAGACCTTCAGCATCGCCAACGTGATCGCCCAGACCAACCGCCCGACCCTGGTGCTGGCGCCGAACAAAACCCTGGCGGCGCAGCTCTATGGCGAGTTCAAGGCGTTCTTCCCGAACAACGCGGTGGAGTATTTCGTTTCCTACTACGACTACTACCAGCCCGAAGCCTATGTGCCGTCCTCCGATACCTTTATCGAGAAGGATGCGTCGATCAACGACCACATCGAGCAGATGCGCCTCTCGGCCACCAAGGCCCTGCTGGAGCGTAAAGACGCGATCATCGTTACCACGGTGTCGTGCATCTATGGCTTGGGCAGCCCGGAAACCTATCTGAAGATGGTGTTGCACGTCGACCGTGGCGATAAACTCGACCAGCGCGAACTGTTGCGCCGCCTGGCGAGCCTGCAGTACACCCGTAACGACATGGATTTTGCCCGCGCCACCTTCCGAGTGCGCGGCGATGTGATCGATATCTACCCGGCCGAATCCGACCTGGAAGCCATCCGTATCGAACTGTTCGATGATGAGGTCGAAAGCCTGTCAGCCTTCGACCCGTTGACCGGTGAAGTGATCCGCAAGCTACCGCGCTTCACCTTCTACCCCAAAAGCCACTACGTGACCCCGCGCGAAACCCTGATGGGCGCCATCGAGGGCATCAAGGTCGAGCTGGCCGAGCGCCTGGAATACCTGCGTTCCAACAATAAGCTGGTGGAAGCCCAGCGCCTGGAGCAGCGCACCCGCTTCGACCTGGAGATGATCCTGGAGCTGGGCTACTGCAACGGCATCGAAAACTACTCGCGCTACCTGTCGGGCCGTGACTCCGGCGCGCCGCCGCCGACGCTCTATGACTACCTGCCGCCGGACGCCTTGCTGGTGATCGACGAATCCCACGTCAGCGTGCCGCAGGTGGGCGCCATGTATAAGGGTGACCGTTCACGCAAGGAAACCCTGGTGGAATACGGTTTCCGCCTGCCGTCGGCGCTGGACAACCGGCCGATGCGCTTTGACGAGTGGGAAGCCATCAGCCCGCAGACCATCTTCGTCTCCGCTACGCCCGGCAACTATGAAGCCGAGCACGCGGGCCGCGTTATCGAGCAACTGGTGCGACCCACCGGCCTGGTGGACCCGGAAATCGAAATTCGCCCGGCGCTGACCCAGGTCGACGACTTGCTGTCGGAGATCAACAAGCGCGTGGCCCTGGAAGAGCGGGTGCTGGTTACCACCCTGACCAAGCGCATGTCCGAAGACTTGACCGACTACCTGGCCGACCACGGCGTGCGCGTGCGTTACCTGCACTCGGACATCGACACCGTGGAACGCGTGGAAATCATCCGCGACCTGCGCCTGGGCACCTTCGATGTGCTGGTGGGGATCAACCTGCTGCGCGAAGGGTTGGATATGCCAGAAGTGTCACTGGTGGCGATCCTGGATGCGGACAAGGAGGGCTTCCTGCGCTCCGAGCGTTCATTGATCCAGACCATCGGCCGAGCGGCGCGTAACCTCAATGGACGGGCAATTCTTTATGCCGACCGCATCACCGGCTCCATGGAGCGGGCGATTGGCGAGACTCAGCGCCGTCGCGACAAGCAGATCGCGTTCAACCTGGAGCACGGCATTACCCCCAAAGGTGTGTTCAAGGACGTTGCCGACATCATGGAAGGCGCCACCGTGCCCGGCTCGCGCAGCAAGAAGCGCAAGGGCATGGCCAAGGCCGCCGAGGAGAGCGCCAAGTACGAGAACGAACTGCGCTCGCCGAGTGAGATCACCAAACGGATTCGACAGCTGGAAGAGAAGATGTACCAGTTGGCGCGGGATCTGGAGTTTGAAGCGGCGGCGCAGACGCGCGATGAGATTGGCAAGTTGCGTGAGCGCCTGTTGGCTGTTTGATTTGTGTTGATTGGGCTGGCGCTCATCGCGGCATAGGTATCTACACAAGACTGTAACGCTCAACGGTAACCACGATGCGAAGCGAGTCGCTCTTGATCTTGATCTGCTTTTGATCTGAAGCGCCCCG
>NZ_LYSO01000070.1:0-31780 GCF_001728935.1 Pseudomonas sp. AP42 | reverse complement strand
GGTTACCGTCGGCTGCTACAGGCGACAAAGTTGTATAGGGCCATCGCAGGCAAGCCAGCTCCTACAGGGGAGTGCATTACGCCCGCCTGATATCGTCGTTTATTGCAACCTGCATGATGTGGCTAAGTTCAATTTAAATAAGTAATTGAAATCAAAGGAATTTAATTTTATCGGCGACTGGCACGCTGCCTGCACTGTCCGTTTTGAGACTTGTAACATCATTTTTCGTGCCTGGAGCAAAACAACAATGATCACATCCTCATCCACGCTGCAAGAGTCAAGCACGCTCTCCGGGGTTTCCTGGGGGGCGATTTTTGCCGGGGCCGCTGCGGCGGCTGCCTTGTCATTGATCCTGGTGTTGCTGGGTTTAGGCCTGGGCTTCTCGGCGGTGTCGCCGTGGGCTAACAGCGGTATCAGCGCCAAGGGCCTTGGCATTTCCACGATTGTCTGGCTGGCGTTCACCCAGATTGTCGCTTCTGGCCTGGGCGGTTACATCGCCGGTCGGTTGCGGGTGAAGTGGGCCAATATGCACGGCGACGAGGTGTACTTTCGCGATACCGCCCATGGCTTCCTGGCGTGGGCAGTGGCCACATTGATCACGGCGATGCTGGTGGTCGGTTCGGTCAGCAGTGTGGTCAGCGGCGGCGTGAAAGCGGGTGCAAGTGTGGCATCGGGCGCCGCCAGCGGCCTCACCCAGGCGGCGGGCAGTGCGGCCAAGGGTGCCGACAGTGGTGACTTCGGTTATTACGTCGACAGCCTGTTCCGCGATGATCGCCCCGCGGCGGTCAGCGATGATGCAGCCCACGCCGTAGTCGGTCGCATCCTGACGCGTACGTTGAGCAACGACGGCCAACTGGCAGCGGAAGATCGTGCCTACCTGGCCCAACTGATCAGCCAACGTACCAACCTGAGCCAGGCCGATGCCGAAGCCCGTATCGACAAGGTGTACGGCGATGCGCGCAAAGCCGTTGAAGACGCCAAGCTCAAAGCCAAACAGGCCGCTGAGACCGCAGCGAAAGTGGCGGCTTACACCTCGCTGTGGACCTTTGTAGCGCTGCTCATCGGGGCGTTCTTCGCCAGCTTCGCCGCCACCTTCGGCGGTCGCCGCCGGGATGCCGTGGTGTACGTCGAAACCGAAAACTACGTTCGTTAATTCAAGGAGAACATGATGCGCTCATTACTGCTGTGGTTCCTCGGCGTGCCGATTCCAGTGATCATCCTGATCGCGATCTTCATGCACTAAACCCACTCCTGGCTCGCTCCCCCTTGTAGGAGCGAGCTTGCTCGCGAAAAATTCACAGGCGCCACGTTCCCTCAGGGAGTACCCGTTATCGTTGTGGTTTTTCGCGAGCAAGCTCGCTCCTACAGAGGGCAAATAGAGCAAGCCTTGTCAGTCGTCGAATCCTACCTGCTCATGGATTTCATCCACCTTCAATTCCAACCGATACGCCACCGCAATAAACAACGCCTGGCACAGGCACAGGGTGGCGCTCAACGAGCGGAAAGCAAACGAAGAGCCTTCATTGACCAACAGCACCGCGTTCGCCCGCTTGGCCAGGGGCGACAGGTTGCTGTCGGTGATGATCAGGGTCTTGGCTTGGTGATGCTGCGCGATGCGCAGGCAGTGCTGGGTCTCTTTGCCGTAGGGCGTGAAACTGATCGCGATCACCAGGTCATTGGCGCGCACGCTGCGCATCTGCTCGCGATAACTGCCGCCTAGGCCCGAGATCAAGTGGATGCGCTTGTTGGTGTGCTGCAGGTTGTAGACCAGGTAGTCGGCCACTGCAAAAGAGCGGCGCACGCCAACCACGTAAATGTTGTCGGCATTGACCACCAGGTCCACGGCTTTCTCGAAGGCAGCGTCGTCCAACTCCAACCCCAGGCGTTCGATGCCCGACAAGGTGGCGTTGACGCACTCACGCGCCAGGTCGCCGCCGCTGGCCTTCTGCGACTTGTTGGCGATCATGCTGCGGATGCGCTGCTGGTAGTTCTGCACCGGCGTGGTCTTGTGGGTATACGCCTCGCGAAACAGCGCCTGCATCTCACTGAACCCACTGAAGCCGAAACGCTGGGAAAACCGCACGATGGCCGAGGGGTGCACTTCGCATTCCCGGGCGATGTCGCTGATGCGGTCGACCATGATCCGGTCGCTCTGCTGGCTCATGTAACTGGCGATGCGTTTGAGCTGACGCGGCAGGCTCTCGTATTCGTCGGTGATCAGCTGCAACAGGCGTTCGGCATTGACCGGAGGGCTGGCGACAGTTTCTTCCAGGGTGGTCTCGGGATCGGTGCGGGACATGGGCAATCCTTCTGGCGTGTTCGTCTGATGCGCTGATAGGTGGCGCAAGTCTACAGGGTAGGCGCAAAAAAATACCCCGGCATCACGGGCCGCGTGGCCTGCTGAAACGATGCATGGGCGCTGGCGTGCCACTATCCTGGGGTATTGGAAAAAATATTCCACTAAAAATAAATATGGAATAAATATTGATTGCTGCCTGCGTACGTTCTAGTCTGCTCCCACCAAGAGCGTTTGCCGTCGCCACGGCGGCACAACGCAGGCTGATAAAAATAACAGGAGCCAGCATGGGCCAGACTCGTTTTGCCAGTGGGCGTCAATTGGATCTGATTTGCCTCGGGCGCCTGGGCGTCGATCTCTATGCGCAGCAAGTCGGTGCGCGGCTTGAAGATGTGTCCAGCTTCGCCAAGTACCTCGGCGGTTCCTCCGCCAATATCGCTTTCGGCACGGCCAGGCTTGGGCTCAAGTCGGCAATGCTGAGCCGGGTGGGCGATGACCATATGGGCCGTTTCCTGGTGGAATCCCTGGCCCGCGAAGGCTGTGATGTCAGCGGCATCAAGGTCGACCCGGAGCGCCTCACCGCCTTGGTCCTGCTGGGCCTCAAGGACCGCGAAACCTTCCCCCTGGTGTTCTACCGCGAAAACTGCGCCGACATGGCCCTGCGCGCCGAAGACATCAGCGAAGCCTTTATTGCCTCCAGCAAGGCGCTGTTGATCACCGGTACGCATTTCTCCACCGACGGCGTGTACAAAGCCAGCCTCCAGGCCTTGGATTATGCGGCCAAGCACAACGTCAAGCGCGTGCTGGACATCGACTATCGCCCCGTGTTGTGGGGCCTGGCCGGCAAGGCCGATGGCGAAACTCGTTTTGTTGCCGACCAGAATGTCAGCCAGCATGTGCAGAAGATCCTGCCGCGCTTTGACCTGATCGTCGGCACCGAAGAAGAATTCCTCATCGCCGGAGGCAGCGAAGACCTGCTCACGGCCCTGTGTACCGTGCGTGAACTGACCCCGGCGACCCTGGTGGTCAAGCTCGGCCCCCAGGGCTGCACGGTGATCCACGGCGCGATTCCCGCGTGCCTGGAAGACGGGGCGATCTACCCCGGTGTACGGGTTGAAGTGCTCAACGTGCTGGGCGCCGGTGATGCCTTTATGTCGGGCTTTCTCAGCGGCTGGATCAAGGATGCCAGCGATGAGCGTTGCAGCCAGTTGGCCAATGCCTGTGGCGGCCTGGTGGTGTCTCGCCACGCCTGCGCGCCAGCGATGCCGACACCTGCCGAACTCGATTACCTGTTCAACAGCCCCGTGCCCATCACCCGGCCGGACCAGGACGTGACCCTGCAACGCCTGCACCGTGTCACGGTGCCGCGCAAGGCCTGGAAGCAACTGTTCGTGTTTGCTTTCGACCACCGTTGGCAATTGGTGGAGCTGGCGCAAAAAGGCGGCCAGGCCCCTGAGCGTATCAGCGACATCAAGCAGTTGTTTATTCAGGCCATCGAACGCGTGGAGCGCAAACTCAGCGAGCAGGGCGTCGAGGCCGATGTGGGCCTGCTCGCCGACCAACGCTTTGGCCAGGATGCACTCAACGCGGCCACGGGTCGCGGCTGGTGGATCGCGCGCCCGGTGGAGGTGCAGAACTCGCGGCCCCTGGCGTTCGAGCACGGGCGTTCAATTGGCAGCAACCTGATTGCCTGGCCCCAGGAACACATCATCAAGTGCCTGGTGCAATTTCACCCCGATGACGAGCCGATGCTGCGCCTGGAGCAGGAAGCGCAACTCAAGGCGGTGTACGAGGCGTCGCTGGTCAGTGGCCACGAACTGCTGCTGGAAGTCATCCCGCCCAAGGATCACCCGTCCACCTACCCGGATGTGCTCTACCGCAGCCTCAAGCGCCTCTACAACCTGGGCATCTACCCGGCCTGGTGGAAGATCGAAACCCAGTCGGCCGCAGACTGGAAAAAGCTCGACGAACTGATCCAGGAACGCGACCCCTACTGCCGTGGTGTGGTGTTGCTGGGCCTGAATGCGTCCCCCGAATTTCTCGCCGATGGCTTCAAGCAGGCCAGCCAGAGCAGCACCTGCCGTGGGTTTGCCGTGGGCCGCACGATCTTCCACGAGCCGAGCCGGGCGTGGATGGCCGGGGAGATTGATGACGAAACGCTGATCCAGCAGGTGCAAGCGACCTTCGAACAACTCATCAACGCCTGGCTCAACGCCCGAACCTGATACATGACCGATATCTGTAGGAGCGAGCTTGCTCGCGAAGATCGTTAACGATTACACGGGCATTCTGGCGAAACGCGCTGCCCTTGCGTTTTTCGCGAGCAAGCTCGCTCCTACAGTTGAGACGCGACTTGAATAATAAAGGTGCAGCCATGCCCGCAATCCGAATTGGCATCAACCCGATCTCCTGGAGCAACGACGACCTCCCGGCCCTCGGCGGTGAGACCCCGCTGAGCACGGCCCTGAGCGAAGGCAAGGACATCGGCTACGAAGGTTTTGAACTCAACGGCAAGTTCCCCAAGGATGCCCAGGGCGTCGCTGACGTGTTGCGCCCCTATGACCTGGCGCTGGTGTCCGGTTGGTACTCCAGCCGCCTGGCCCGCCGTTCGGTGGCTGAAGAAATCGAGGCGATTGCCGGCCATGTCGAACTGCTCAAACACAACGGCGCCTCGGTGCTGGTATACGGCGAAGTGGCCGACTCGATCCAGGGCTCGCGCATCCGCCTGATCGAGCGCCCGCGTTTTCACAGTGAACAGGCCTGGCAGGCTTACGCCGACAAGCTCACTGAACTGGCGCGCTTCACCTTGTCCCAGGGCGTGCGTCTGGCCTACCACCACCATATGGGCGCCTACGTCGAATCCCCCGACGACATCGACCAGTTGATCAAACGCACGGGCCCGGAAGTCGGCTTGCTGTTCGATTCGGGCCACTGCTACATGGGCGGCGGTGAACCCCTCGAGGTGCTGCGCAAGCATATCGACCGCGTCTGCCATGTGCATTTCAAGGACGTACGCAAACCCGTGGTGCAACTGGCGCGTAACCAGATGTGGAGCTTCCCGGACTGCATCGTCAACGGCACCTTTACCGTGCCCGGCGATGGAGATATCGACTTCGCACCGTTGCTGGATGTGTTGCTTGCAGCGAACTACGAGGGCTGGCTGGTGGTAGAGGCCGAGCAGGACCCGGCCGTGGCGCCCAGCTATATCTACGCCAAGAAGGGTTACGACACCCTGCGTGCGCTTCTCAACCAGAGGACTTGAGTGATGAGCTTGTTGGTCAAAAGCAGCAAACGCGGGCAAACCATGGTGGCGCTGGAAGCGGGGCGCCTGGAGTATGTGGGCTTTGCCGCCTACCGTTTGAGCCTGGGCGAAACCCTGCCGGTCAGCGCAGGTGATCAGGAGCTGTGCCTGGTGTTGCTCAGCGGTCGGGTGACGATCGAAGGCCAAGGCTTCAGTTGGCAGAACCTCGGTGATCGCCAGTCGGTGTTCGAGGACAAATCGCCGTTCGCCGCCTACCTGCCGCCGGGCACCGATGCGCAGATCAGCGCCTTGAGCGATGTGCAGATCGCTGTCTGCGCCGCCCCGGGCGCCGAGGGTTTCGCTCCGCGCCTGATCCGTCCGGAACAGTGCAAACGCAGTGTGCGCGGCAAGGGCGCCAATACCCGTTACGTGTGCGACATCCTGCCCGACAGCGAGCCGGCCCATTCGCTGCTGGTGGTGGAAGTCCGCACGCCGTCGGGGCATTCCTCCAGCTACCCACCGCACAAGCACGACACCGACGACCTGCCGCACCAGAGCTTCCTGGAAGAGACCTACTACCACCAGATCAACCCGCCCCAGGGCTTTGTATTCCAGCGCGTGTACACCGACGATCGCAGCATCGACCAGGCCATGGCCGTGGAAAACAGCGACCTGGTGGTGGTGCCCAAGGGCTATCACCCGGTCAGCGTGCCGTACGGCTACGAGTCTTATTACCTGAACGTGATGGCCGGCCCCAAGCGCGCCTGGCATTTCCATAACGACCCGCAGCACAGCTGGCTGCTGGACCTCTAAACGGTGTTGGACGGAGAACAAAAACAATGAAGTCGCCGCTACGTTTTGCCCTTAACCGCATGGTCGCCCCCCACCTGTCGTTGCCGGATTTTATTCAGTTGGCGGCGGCCCTCAACTGCGAGGCCATTGAGATCCGCAACGACCTCAAGAACCGCGAAATCGAATACGGCACACCCGCCAGCCGCGTGCGCGAGTTGTGCGCGGCGCAGGGCATCAAGGTGCTGTCGATCAACGCGCTGTACCCCTTTGATGTGTGGAACGACGAACGCCGTGCCCAGGCAATCGAACTGGCCACCTACGCCCGTGAGTGCGGCGCCCAAGGCTTGGTGATGTGCCCGTTCAATCAGCCTGGCGATACGCGCAACGATGCGCAGCGCGCCGCCGGTTTGCGCACGGCGTTGAGCGAGCTGGCGTTGATCCTGCGCGAGTACGGGATTCTCGGTTTCATCGAGCCCCTGGGCTTCACGGTATCCGCTCTGCGCCGCAAGCGCGTGGCAGTGGATGCCATCAAGGCCATCGGTGGTCTGGATGTATTCCGGGTGGTGCACGACACCTTTCACCATCACCTGGCCGGCGAGCATGAGTTCTTCCCGGAACTGACCGGCCTGGTGCATATCTCCGGAGTGGAAGACCGCGAGGCGCCGCTCGACTCGATCCGCGACGGCCACCGCGTGTTGGTGGGCGAGGACGATATCCTCGGCAATGCGGCGCAGATCGAGACCTTGCTGAGCACCGGCTACAGCGGCTATTTGTCGTTCGAGCCGTTTGCCGAAAGCGTGCATGGGTTGGCGGATATCCGGCAGGCGTTGGGCAGCAGCATGGCGTATTTGCAAAAGCCCCTGCCATAACGCGATCAAAATGTGGGAGCTGGCTTGCCTGCGATAGCGGTGTGTCAGGCAATACCTGTGCAACTGATAGACCGCTATCGCAGGCAAGCCAGCTCCCACAGTGGATCGGTGTAGAACATTCCAATTGCATTCACACAAGGTGCAAGTGATGACCACAACAAGATTGACCATGGCCCAGGCCCTGGTGAAGTTCCTGGATAACCAATACATCGAAGTCGACGGCGTACAGAGCAAGTTTGTCGCCGGGGTATTCACTATTTTCGGGCATGGCAATGTGTTGGGCCTTGGTCAGGCCCTGGAGCAGGACAGCGGCGACCTGGTGGTGCATCAGGGCCGCAATGAGCAAGGCATGGCTCATGCCGCCATCGGGTTTGCCAAGCAACACCTTCGCCGCAAGATCTATGCATGCACGGCCTCGGTCGGGCCGGGTGCGGCCAATATGCTCACCGCCGCAGCCACTGCCACCGCCAACCGCATCCCGTTGCTGTTGCTGCCCGGCGATGTGTATGCCAGCCGCCAGCCCGACCCGGTGTTGCAGCAGATCGAGCAGTTCCACGACCTGAGCATCAGCACCAACGACGCCTTCCGTTCCGTGAGCAAGTACTGGGACCGCATCAACCGCCCCGAGCAACTGATGACCGCGGCGATACACGCGATGCGCGTGCTGACCGACCCGGCCGAAACCGGTGCGGTAACACTGGCCTTGCCCCAGGATGTACAAGCCGAAGCCTGGGACTACCCCGACTACTTCCTGCAAAAACGCGTGCACCGCATCGACCGACGCCCGGCCACCCGCGCCATGCTCGATGACGCGCTGGCGGCGTTTCGCGGCAAGCGCAAGCCGCTGATCATTTGCGGCGGCGGGGTCAAGTACTCCGGCGCCAACCAGGCACTGCAAGCCTTTGCCGAGCGGTTCGATATTCCCTTCGCGGAAACCCAGGCGGGCAAGAGCGCCGTGGTGTCCAGCCATGCGCTGAACGTCGGCGGCATCGGCGAAACCGGCTGCCTGGCGGCCAACCTGCTGGCGCCCGAGGCCGATTTGATCATTGGCATCGGCACCCGTTATACCGACTTCACCACCTCGTCAAAATCGCTGTTCAAGCACCCCGAGGTGAAGTTTCTCAACCTCAATATCAGCCCAGCCGACGCCTTGAAACTGGACGGTGTGCAAATGCTGGCCGATGCAAAAGTGGCCCTTGAAGCACTGGCCACTGCCCTGGGCGATTACCGCTCGGGCTGGGGCGAGCAGATCGCCGACGCCAAGGCGCAACTCGACGCCGAAGTGGACCGCGTGCATCAGGTGCAATACCTGGGTGATGAGTTCGTCCCCGAAGTCGACGACCACCTGGACCGTGCCGTCCTGCGCGAATTCATCGAACTGACCGGTTCGTGCCTGACCCAAAGCGCGGTGCTCGGCGTGCTCAATGCGCGCCTGGCCGATGACGCAATCATCGTGGCCGCCGCCGGCAGCCTGCCCGGCGATTTGCAGCGCGCCTGGCGCAGCAAGGGCGTCAACACCTACCACGTCGAGTATGGCTACTCATGCATGGGCTACGAGATCAACGCCGCCCTGGGCGTGAAGCTGGCCGAGCCAGGCAAGGAGGTGTACGCCCTGGTTGGCGATGGCTCCTACATGATGCTGCACTCGGAGCTGGCCACCTCGATTCAGGAGCGGCGCAAGATCAACGTGGTGCTGTTGGACAACATGGCGTTCGGTTGCATCAACAACCTGCAGATCGGCAATGGCATGGACAGCTTCGGCACCGAGTTCCGCTACCGCAACCCCGAGAGCGGCAAGCTCGACGGTGGCCTGGTGCCGGTGAATTTCGCCATGAGTGCGGCGGCCTATGGCTGCAAGACCTATAAGGTCAGCACGTTGGAACAGCTGGAAGCGGCGTTGGCCGATGCCCGCACGCAAACCGTCTCCACGCTGATCGATATCAAGGTGCTGCCCAAGACCATGGTCCACGGCTACCTGTCGTGGTGGCGGGTGGGGGTGGCGCAAGTGTCCACCAGTGAACGCACGAATGCAGCGGCAAAAAAACTCAATGAACACCTGGCCAAGGCCCGGCAGTACTAACAACAAGAGGAGTGTTTGTATGTCTTTGAAGCTTGGAGTGATCGGTACGGGCGCCATCGGCCGGGACCATATTCGTCGTTGCAGCCAGGCCCTGCTCAACAGCCAGGTGGTGGCCGTCACCGATATCAACCTTGAGCAAGCCGCCCAAGTCGTTGCCGACTTGAAGCTGGACGCCGAGGTGTACCCGGACGGCCATGCGCTGATCAACGCGCCAGAGGTCGAAGCGGTACTGGTGACGTCCTGGGGGCCGAGCCATGAAGAATTTGTGCTGGCCGCGATTGCCGCCGGCAAACCGGTGTTCTGTGAGAAACCCCTGGCGGTGACGGCCGAGGGTTGCCGCAACATTGTCGAGGCCGAAGTGGCCCACGGCAAACGCCTGGTCCAGGTGGGTTTCATGCGCCCGTACGACCAAGGCTACCGCGCCCTCAAGGCGGTGATCGACAGCGGCCAGATTGGCGAGCCGTTGATGCTGCACTGCGCGCACCGCAACCCCACGGTGGGCGAGAACTACAACACCGGCATGGCGATCACCGACACCTTGATCCATGAGCTGGACGTGCTGCGTTGGCTGCTTAATGACGACTACGTGTCCGTGCAGGTGGTGTTCCCGCGCAAGACCAGCAAGGCGCTGGCGCACCTGCGTGACCCGCAGATCGTGCTGCTGGAAACCGCCAAAGGCACGCGTATCGACGTGGAAGTGTTTGTGAACTGCCAATACGGCTACGACATCCAGTGCGAAGTGGTAGGGGAGAGCGGCATCGCCAAGTTGCCCGAGCCGTCCCAGGTGCAACTGCGCAGCGAGGCGAAGCTGTCCAATGCGATCCTGATGGATTGGAAGGATCGGTTTATCGGTGCCTATGACGTGGAGTTGCAGGCGTTTATCGACAGCGTGCTGGCCGGGCAAGTCGGCGGGCCGTCGGCCTGGGATGGGTTTGCGGCGGCGGTGGCGGCGGATGCGTGTATTGAAGCCCAGGGCAGTGGGCAGATTGTGAAAGTCAGCCTGCCGGATCGCCCGCGCTTCTACGGCTAACCACTATCCAACATTGGAATGCAGTCTGTGTGGGAGCGGGCTTGCTCGCGAATGCGGTCTATCAGATACAAATGCCTTAGCTGATACACCGCATTCGCGAGCAAGCCCGCTCCCACATTTGGAATGGATTGCACTTCATATAAGGAGTTGAACATGCGAATCGGACTAGTGGGCTACGGCCACGGTGGGCGCTTTTTTCATGCGCCGCTGATCGCCACCCTGCCTGGCGCCACCTTTGTCGGTGTGGTGACGCGTTCACCCGAACGTCGCCAGCAATTGAGTACTGATCTTCCCGGTGTCAAAGCCTTCGATTCCATCGGGCAGATCGTCGAAGCCGGCGTCGATGCCCTGGTGATTTCCACTACCTTGAAAGGTCGCCCGGCCCTGGTGCTGGAAGCCATCGAGCATGGTGTGGCGGTGGTCAGTGATAAACCCTTTGCCGCCAACGCCGAACAAGCCCAGGCCCTGATCACCGCCGCCGAGCGCCAAGGCTCGCTGCTCAGCGTCTACCATAATCGGCGCTGGGATTCGGATTACCTGACCCTGCGCAAACTGATCGACGCCGGCGCCCTAGGCACCATCACCCGCTTTGAATCCCGCGTGGAGCGCTACAGCCCGCAGGCCGTGGGCAATGCCAGCGGTGGCGGATGGCTGCGCGACCTGGGCAGCCACCTGGTCGACCAGGCGCTGCAACTGTTCGGCCCGGTGGACCGGGTATTCGCCCAAGTGCACTACACGCCTGAACATCCCACCGTGGACCACGGCTTCTTTGTCTCCCTCACCCACGCCAACGGCGTGATTTCGCACCTGTGGGGCAACGCGTTGCAGAACAGCCAGGCGCCGCGCTTTCGCGTCAGTGGCAGCCTGGGTTGCTACACCGTCGAGGGCCTGGACGGCCAAGAAGAAGCGCTGCTGGCCGGCAAGTCGCCGAAAACCGAAGGCGAACACTGGGGCGCTGAGGAACACCGACGCTGGGGCTGGTTTGAACAAGGGCCGGAGCGTGAGCGGGTGCCGTCGGAGAAGGGCTGCTGGAACCAGTTCTACCGCCAGTTGCAAGCCGCCGTGATGGGGCAGGGGCCGCTGCCCGTCAACGCCTATGACGCCCTGGAAACCACCCGTATATTAGACGCCGCACGCCTGAGCGCCGAGCGCCAGCAGGTGGTTTCGACAAAAATAGAATAAAATTCTAAAACAGGTTGATATGGAAATTATTTTCTAATACAGTCTTTTCCAGGTTGCATAAAGTACGTCCCGGAACCTACGGGCGACTCAACAAAAACAAGATCAAAAACAACCAGGTACCGTCAGATGAAAATCTTCAACGCTGTACTGCGAGTTTTACGCCCCCTCCAAGCGCCACGCGGACTGCCCCGCGCTCGGCCGTTCTACTTCTCCTTCCTGAATGTGCTGTGCGTCGAAAACCAGGGCGCGCTGGTGTGCTGCATTCCTGGCGCGCCAGTGGTGCGACTGACAGCCGAGTCCTGATCAACGCAACGTCGAACAAAACCAACAAGAAAGTGGAGACAGACCGTTCATGAAGACCCCGATCCGTTTTACCGCCCTGGCCCTGTCCATGCTGCTGGCCAGTGGCGTTGCCGGCGCCGCCGATCTCAAGGTGGGCGTGACGATGTCCGCGTTCGATGACACCTTCCTCACCTACCTGCGCGAGGACATGGACAAACAAGCCAAGTCCTATCCAAAAGGCGATGGCGTGCAACTGCAGTTCGAAGATGCCCGCGCCGATGTGGTCAAGCAGTTGAGCCAGGTCGAGAACTTCATCAGCCAGAAGGTTGACGCGATTATCGTCAACCCGGTTGATACCGCGTCGACCAAGAACATCATCAGTGCCGCCACCAAGGCAGGTATTCCGCTGGTGTTCGTCAACCGCCGCCCCGACCAGAAAGACCTGCCCAAGGACGTGGTGGCCGTGACCTCCGATGACGTCGAGGCCGGCCGCCTGCAGATGCAGTACATCGCCGAAAAGCTCGGCGGCAAGGGCAAGGTCGTGATCCTGTTGGGCGACCTGGCGAACAACTCCACCACCAACCGCACCAAGGGCGTGAAGGAAGTGCTGGCCAAGTACCCGGACATCAAGATCGAGCAGGAGCAAACCGGCATTTGGTTGCGTGACAGGGGCATGACCCTGGTCAACGACTGGCTGACCCAGGGCCGGGAGTTCAATGCGGTGCTGGCCAACAACGATGAGATGGCGATCGGCGCGTCCATGGCCCTGAGATCGGCCGGCAAGGAAAAAGGCAGCGTGTTGATTGCCGGTGTCGACGGCACGCCCGATGGCTTGAACGCGATCACCAAGGGCGACATGACCGTGTCAGCCTTCCAGGACGCCAAGGGCCAGGCGGTAGGTTCGGTGGAAGCGGCGCGCAAGATGGCCAAGAACGAGCCGGTCGAGCAGAACGTGGTGATCCCGTTCCAGTTGATCACCCCGGACAACGTCAAAGACTTCAAGTAGCCCCGACATAACAACAAAAGCTGGCAGGGCGGTCACGGCCGCCCTGCAGATGGAGTACCTCCCTATGCTTGCTCAAGCCGCCACGTCTCAGCCCGCCGCCCACCCGGCGCTGGCGCTGGACGAACCCTACCTGCTGGAAATCCTCAACATCAGCAAAGGCTTTCCCGGTGTCGTGGCCCTGGACGATGTGCAACTGCGGGTGCGCCCCGGCACCGTGCTGGCGTTGATGGGCGAGAACGGTGCGGGCAAGTCGACGTTGATGAAGATCATCGCCGGCATCTACCAGCCCGACGCCGGCGAGATTCGCCTGCGTGGCAAGCCGATCACCTTTGAAACGCCGCTGGCCGCGCAAAAGGCCGGGATCGCGATGATCCACCAGGAACTCAACCTGATGCCCCATATGAGCATCGCCGAGAACATCTGGATCGGCCGCGAACAGCTCAACAGCCTGCACATGGTCAACCACCGCGAAATGCACCGCTGCACTGCCGAGTTGCTGGCGCGCCTGCGCATCAACCTCGACCCGGAAGAACAGGTCGGCAACCTGAGCATTGCCGAACGGCAAATGGTCGAGATTGCCAAGGCGGTGTCCTATGACTCCGACATCCTGATCATGGATGAACCCACCTCGGCCATTACCGACAAGGAAGTGGCCCACCTGTTTTCGATCATTGCCGACCTCAAGTCCCAGGGCAAAGGCATCGTCTATATCACCCACAAGATGAACGAAGTGTTCGCCATCGCCGATGAAGTGGCGGTGTTCCGTGACGGCCAATACATCGGTTTGCAACGGGCCGACAGCATGAACAGCGACAGCCTCATCTCGATGATGGTCGGGCGTGAGCTGAGCCAGTTGTTCCCGGTGCGCGAGACGCCGATTGGTGACCTGCTGCTGTCGGTGCGCGACCTGAGCCTGGACGGCGTATTCAAAGACGTATCGTTCGACCTGCACGCCGGGGAAATCCTCGGTATCGCCGGGCTGATGGGCTCCGGGCGCACCAACGTGGCGGAAACCATTTTTGGCATCACCCCAAGCTCCAGCGGGCAAATTACCCTGGACGGCAAGGCGGTGCGCATTACCGACCCACATATGGCCATCGAGAAAGGCTTTGCGCTGTTGACCGAGGACCGCAAGCTCAGCGGCCTGTTCCCCTGCCTGTCGGTGCTGGAGAACATGGAGATGGCGGTGTTGCCGCACTATTCGGGCAACGGTTTTATCCAGCAGAAAGCCTTGCGTGCCCTGTGTGAAGACATGTGCAAGAAGCTGCGGGTGAAAACCCCTTCGCTGGAGCAATGCATCGACACCTTGTCCGGCGGCAACCAGCAAAAGGCCTTGCTGGCGCGTTGGTTGATGACCAACCCACGCTTGCTGATCCTGGATGAACCGACACGCGGCATCGACGTGGGCGCCAAGGCCGAGATCTATCGCTTGATCGCCTTCCTCGCCAGCGAAGGCATGGCGGTGATCATGATTTCCTCCGAACTGCCCGAAGTGCTCGGCATGAGCGACCGAGTGATGGTGATGCACGAAGGTGAGCTGATGGGCACCCTGGATCGCGCCGAGGCGACCCAGGAAAAAGTCATGCAGTTGGCTTCCGGGATGACCGCAGTCCACTGATCTACAGAATAAGAAGGTGATGGGTTATGAACGCAATAACAGACAACAAGCCGGCAACCGCGCCGGTCAAGAACCGTCGACGCATGCCCACCGAGCTGAGTATCTTTCTGGTGCTGATCGGTATCGGCCTGGTGTTTGAATTGTTCGGCTGGATCGTGCGCGACCAGAGCTTTCTGATGAACTCCCAGCGCCTGGTGCTGATGATCCTTCAGGTGTCGATCATCGGCCTTCTGGCCATCGGTGTGACCCAGGTAATCATCACCACGGGCATCGATTTGTCGTCCGGCTCGGTGCTGGCCTTGTCAGCGATGATCGCCGCCAGCCTGGCGCAAACCTCCGACTTTTCCCGGGCGGTGTTTCCGTCCCTCACCGATTTGCCGGTGTGGATCCCGGTGGCGATGGGCTTGGGCGTGGGGCTTTTAGCGGGGGCGATCAACGGTAGCATTATCGCGGTCACCGGCATCCCGCCGTTTATCGCGACCCTGGGCATGATGGTCTCGGCCCGTGGCCTGGCGCGCTACTACACCGAAGGCCAGCCGGTGAGCATGCTCTCGGACTCCTACACAGCAATCGGCCATGGCGCCATGCCGGTGATTATCTTCCTGGTGGTGGCGGTGATCTTCCACATTGCCCTGCGTTACACCAAGTATGGCAAGTACACCTATGCCATTGGCGGCAACATGCAGGCGGCGCGTACCTCGGGGATCAACGTCAAGCGCCACCTGATCATTGTCTACAGCATCGCCGGTCTCCTGGCGGGCCTGGCTGGCGTGGTGGCCTCGGCACGTGCAGCGACGGGGCAGGCCGGCATGGGCATGTCCTACGAGCTGGACGCGATTGCCGCCGCAGTGATCGGCGGTACCAGCCTGGCCGGTGGAGTAGGGCGCATCACCGGCACGGTGATCGGCGCGCTGATCCTCGGGGTGATGGCCAGCGGGTTTACCTTTGTCGGGGTGGATGCGTATATCCAGGACATCATCAAGGGCTTGATCATCGTGGTGGCGGTGGTGATCGACCAATACCGCAACAAGCGCAAGCTCAAGCGCTGAGTACCTGCCCCCTGTAGGCGCGAGCTTGCTCGCGAAAGCTGCAAAGATAACGCGGGCTATCTGATTGAACGCGGTGTCCTTGAATGCTTCGCGAGCAAGCTCGCTCCTACAGGGGGGGGGGCAGGCCCTTTCAACCGTTTGTCTTCTATATAGCTCCACTACACTGAATTTCTTGCTATAAACGCACTCCGATGACCATTCGCCAAGCCCGTCCTGGTGCTTTTGGGGGTTGATCGGGAAAAAATGCCTGTCTTTTCAGTTGCTGCGCCCTCAAGTCGGCCTTAGACTGCCGCCCCTCGTAAATTGAGTGCCGGGTGGCGCTTGAAATGGACGGCGCCCTTCCGAGACCTGCACAGGCCTTGCGGAACGCTCCCTTATTCGCCTTAATGCACGTATTTTTTATAGAGAAATCAATGACAAAGGAAAAGTTGCTGGCCATGCCGGCGGATGACTACATGAATGCCGAACAGCACGCTTTTTTCGAGAAGTTGCTGCAAGACATGAAAGTGGAACACCACGAGCGCATTGAGCAGAACCGTATCGCCATTGAAAGCCTGGACACCCCGGCCGACCCGGCTGACGCGGCTTCCGTGGAAGAAGAGCGCACCTGGTTGGTGAACGCCATTGACCGCGACCAGCGCATGCTGCCGCAACTTGAGCGCGCCCTGGAACGCATCAAGGAAGATTCCTTTGGCTGGTGTGACGACAGCGGCGAGCCTATCGGCCTCAAGCGCCTGCTGATCAGCCCTACCACCAAGTACTGCATCGAAGCGCAAGAGCGCCACGAGCAGATCGACAAGCACCAGCGTCAAGCCTGATGCGGTGAATGGGGCGGCTCTCGAGCTGGCCGCCCCGGTCTCTAGATTGTTGCTGTTTATGCAATGAAGCTATTCCGAAGATAGCTTTTTCCAACTGGAATAAAACCGTAGCATGGCCAACATTGTTAGCCAGCTAACTAATGCTGCGGAGAAGCTCCATGCAAAACAAAGTCGATGTGGCCGTGATGATCGGCAGTGGTGTACCCGAAACGCTGCGTGCCATGGGCCAGCGAGCTTGCTGGGTGGTGTTGCTCAACGGCGAGCAGCGCGGTACGGCATTCGCCAGCCGGGATGAGGCGCAGGAATGCCAGGCTGCCTGGCAAGCGCTGTTACGCAGTGAAGCGTCAGACAGCCTGCATTGATCACACGCGGGGAGGCTCATGCAGCAGTGCATTGAGGTCATCCACGGCGGGCGCCCATTCTGCGTCGACGTGCAATTGCTCCCTGAGGAAGTTCGCCTGCTGTTCGCTCCAGAATGGCGCGTCGATGAGTTTTACCTCATCGGGCAGGCGATGTTCAGCGGTGAAACGCTCGATAGCTTCCTGGCTGGAATCCAGGCCCAGTTGTTCGAACAGGGTTTCAAGGGTTGGGGTGGTGGTGTCCATAACGTTCTCCATGCGGGCTTGTCGTCATGCATGTGAGGGGTAGGGGACGCCAGAGTTCTATCCGATTGTCAGGAATTGAGCGCGCCGCAATCCACGGCGGCTTTCAGCGCCTGGGCCGCTTCTTTGCCTGCCACGGCAGCTGCGTCGGCGGTTTTGAACCAGCGGTCTTTTTCCACCTGATGCGCAGTGACCTTGTTCAGCGGCGGTTTGGCTCGCATGATGATGACCGCTTGAAACTCGCCGTCTACTTCCCTCGCATCACCGTGGATAATAAATTCGCCAATATCAAATTCCGTCACGTATAGCTTTCCCTTCAAGGTAACTGCGTTGATGAAACCTGACCCGCAGGGGGCAAACTTCAATGGACGGGCCAGTATGGCAGTTGTTGAGGGGCGGTGGCGCAGTAAAGTCAGCCAGGTGACGAAACGACCCGACCGCAACGAGCGTGCAGCTTTGCTTCCAGAGTCTTGGCCAGTTCGCAGGCCTTGTTGTGATCGCTGCGAAAACCCTTGATCCTGCCGCTGGGCACTTCAAGAATATGAAAAAAATTCTTTCCTGCCGGTACAACTTGGTACAGCACTGAATTGGAGTACCCGTCAAGGTTAAACAAGCAGTAGTATTGGCGTTCGTCTGGACATGATGAACGAGTGTGGAAAGACGTAGCGTCGTGTTGACGTCGTTGCATGCTCAGCTCCTGTCGTTCGATCTTATTGGCCTGTGGTTAGCATTTGCGGTGGTTTTGACCCCTGTTGCTGTTTTAGTATTGTCGTCGGCAGTTCGCGACTGGTTCCATGCCTTGCGTATTTTTTTGTGTTGAGTGTCGGAAAACTGCGTTTTTAATCGGGTTATTCTCTGAAGTTGCTCGACCTGTATTCTCGGGTCGTTGAACCTGTGATTTGCTGTACCACCGGATGACCTTGCATGAGGTCCGCCGCAGATGTCTGTACTAGCCTTACGCGTTCTCTTCAGTTTTTTAATGACTCTGTGATCGTGTCGTAACGGCGATTTTTTTGTGCTGCTCGCTTCGGCGACCAGCGCTTTTTTGATGTGGGGGCGTTTCCTTGGCAGTCAGTAATCTGGATATGCACGCGTTATTCGTGCTGGGTGATTTGCGCGCTAAGTTGGTCAAGCAGTTTCAATCTCGGTTTGTCTACATCACTGAACAGACGCCGGAAGGTATTTATATCGCCGAGATCGATACCGAAACGGCGCTGGTCGTGGATGACAAGCCACGTCTGGAACTCAAAGTGGGCGACCATTTTCGCGCCTCGGTGTTGCCCAGCCGCGAGGGTGGCAAGTTCGAATTGAGGTTTCGCGATATCAAGTTGACCGTGTACGGCCTCGGCGACTATGCCTTTGTGTCATCGAACGAAGGCCAGGGTATCGTGTTCAAGGAAGGCCACAGCGTGATGCTGGTATTCGCCGCCCATGAGCAATTGCAAGAAGGGTTGACCAAAACCCTGAAGGCCGTGACGGGCAAAGCCGCCAAATGGCGCAAGGGCGAGCTGGTGACCTTCAAGGCCAGCGAGTAGGTACTGAACACGTTGTGCCTCTTTGTCTTTTGGAACCTCTACTACAGTTGAGTTGACTTAACTATTCAGAGGCTTCGCGCATTCGCAGCAAAGCCGTTCGCCATGACTGCGAAAACGCGAGGTGCAAAAGCATGAAAGGATTGAAGTCACTGTTGGCGGCGGGCCTGACAACCCTGAGTCTGTCATTGCCGGTATCGGCTGCCCAGGCACCGGTGCATTTTGCCGACCTGAACTGGGAAAGCGGCAGCCTGATCACAGAAGTCCTGCGTTTTATCGTCGAGAAGGGTTATGACCTGCCCACCGACACCTTGCCGGGCACCACCATCACCCTGGAAACCGCCCTGGCCAAGAATGATATCCAGGTGATCGGCGAGGAGTGGGCAGGCCGCAGCCCGGTGTGGGTCAAGGCTGAAGCCGAAGGCAAGGTGGCGGGCCTGGGCGATATCGTCAAAGGCGCCACCGAAGGGTGGTGGGTGCCGGAATACGTGGTCAAGGGTGACCCGTCAAAAGGGCTCAAACCCCTGGCGCCGGACCTCAAAAGCGTACAGGACTTGGCGCGTTACAAGGACGTGTTCAAAGACCCTGAATCCCCAGGCAAGGGGCGCTTTCTCAACAGCCCCATCGGCTGGACGTCCGAAGTGGTCAACAAACAGAAGCTCAAGGCTTATGGCCTGGACGACAGCTATGTGAACTTCCGCAGCGGGTCGGGCGCAGCGCTGGATGCGGAGATTGCCTCGTCGATTCGCCGGGGCAAGCCCGTCCTGTTCTACTACTGGTCGCCCACCCCGTTGATGGGGCGCTACAAATTGATCCAGCTGCAAGAGCCGCCATTTGATGCAGACGCGTGGAAGACCCTGACCGATGCCGACAATCCGAACCCGAAGCCGACACGCTCGTTGGCGTCCAAGTTGAGCATTGGCGTATCGACGCCGTTCCAGCAGGAACATCCACACATTGCCGAGTTCTTCGAGAAGGTCGAGTTTCCCATCGAGCCGCTTAACAAAGCCTTGGCGACGATGAGCGAACGTCACACGCCCCCTAGGGAAGTGGCCCAGGCGTTTCTCAAGGAACATCCACAGGTGTGGAAGGCCTGGTTGACGCAAGAGGTGGCGCAGAAGGTCGAGGCGAGCCTCAAGTAAGCGCCAGAGGTGCTGCTGAGTGGAGATTAAAATGTGGGAGCGGGCTTGCTCGCGAAAGCGGTGTGTCAGGCAATTGATCTGTCACTGACACACTGCATTCGCGAGCAAGCCCGCTCCCACATTTTTGATTGTATTGCGGGTTTAGAATCGAGTTTGTACCGCCAGCTCAAAGGTCCTCGGTGACCCCAGATAATACGCCGGCGACACATGGGCAAACTCGGCATACACCTCGTTGGTCAGGTTACGCACGCGCCCGGTGACCGAGGTGTTCGCATCCAGCTTATAGCGCAGGAACGTGCCGAACAGCGTATACGCTGGCACGGTCTGGGTGTTGGCATTGTCTGCATACACCTGGGCGACGTAGCGCGCATCCACGCCACCTTGCCAGTCCTCGGCAAAGTCGTAGGTCAGCCACAGGTTGCCCACGCGCTTGGGCACGTTGGTTGGCGTATTGCCCTTGCGCGACACCACGGCGCCGCTGGCGGTTTTTTCGTTGAACTCATCATACTGCGCGTCTACCCAGGCGAAGTTGCCTTCGGCCAATAGCCTCGGCGTGATGCGCAACGAGCTGGCCAGTTCGATGCCCTTGGACGACTGCGCGCCCACCGGGATGCTGTTGGTCGGGTCCAGCGGGTCGGTGACCGCAAAGTCCTTGCGTTCGATCTTGTAGGCCGCGACCGTGGCGGAGCCCCGACCTTCCAGGTAATCGAACTTGCTGCCGATTTCCCATTGCTTGCCGGTGGACACGTCGAACACTTGGGTAGTGGTATTGGGCTGTTCGACGGCGGTGCTGTATTGCACATAGACGTTGGCGGACGGGATGAACTGATAGGTCAGGCCCACCCGGCCCGTTACCGGTTCCCAACTGCGCTTGAAGTGCCGCGGGGTGGTGGCGGTGAGGGTGCGGTGGTTGGTCACGTTCAGGTCGATAGCGTCATAACGTAGACCGGTCAGCAGCGACAGCTTATCCGTCAGTCCCAGACGGTTTTCCACGAACAGTGCCTTGGTGGTTACCTGGTTGGTTTTGTCCTTGACGAAACCTGGCTGGGTACCGGGAATATCATAGAAGTGCCCTGGGTCGTAGTGGTTCGGGTCCACGCTACTTTTGCCCGGCACGTTCAAGGGGCTGTTGGTGGTGCTGTTGACCTTGTACTCAAAACCGCCAGACCAGGTGGTGGCAAGGCCGAACACGTTCGTGTCATGGCGCAGTTCGAACTGGTTGCCGTTCTGCTCGCCCTGATGCCGCACCTGATAGGCCGTTGAGCGGTTCACCGCGCTGTTGTCGGCGTTGTACTGATAGGTCTCCAGGTTGCGATAGTCGCGCTGGCTGTCGAGGTGGTAGAGGGTATTTTTCAGCGTGGTGCTGTCGTTGATCCGGTAGTCGATGATCGACCGTGCCCAGATCGTGCGTTGCTCATAACGACCGTCGGCGACGTTGTAGTTATTGAAGCGGTTGTGCTTGTCGATCTTCAGTTCACCGGCCTTGGGGTTGAGCACCGGCGTGCCCCAGTACGGGCTGTCTTCATGTTCGTCCTGATATTCCAAGGCCAGGGTGTGGGACAGGTTCGGGGTGAGGTCGCTGAGCAGGGAAAACGCCACGCTCCAGGCATCGCGCTGGTCGCGGTCGATGTAGCTGTGGTTGGTGTTGCGGCTCACATCCAGGCGGGCGTAGTGCTGCACCTCGGCGCCGGGTTCGGTCAGCGCATGGTTGAGGCCGAACGCCATACCGGCGGTGTCGTAGCTGCCATAGCTCAGTTGGCCTTCGACGGCTTGTTCCTCGCGGGTTGCCAGCTTGGTCACGTAGTTCAGCGAGCCACCCACGGAGCCTGCGCCGTTGATCAAGGAGGAGGGGCCGCCCACCAGTTCGACGCGGTCGTAGATCCACGCATCCACCGGCCGCGCCAGGCCGGTGGCGACATTGATGCCGTTGAACATCTGGGTGATCTGGCTGCTGGTAAACCCTCGGTACGAGACGAACCCGCCAAACCCAGGCGGTGCGCTGACGTTGACGCCAGGCAGGGTATTGGCCGCATCGCGGAAGGTCTTGGCGCCGTGGCGCTCGATATCGTTGCGGTTGGCGATGGCCACCGACGCCGGGGTTTCCCGCACGCTCAGGCCCAGGCGCGAGGCCATGCCGCTGGATTGGTCCAGGGCCAGGCCTGGCTCGGCACTTTGTTCGCCATCAATGGTGGTCGGCGCCAGTTCAAGGGCCGAGGCGCAAACAGGCAGGCAGCCGAACAGGCCCGCCAACAGGGGTAAATGTTTCATGGTTGAATCCTGAAAACTTGGCTCGAAAACAACGCACAGCTACCCGTAGTCCTTACGGCAACGGGGCAATGCAGATCAGAAAGCGCAGGGATCAGGCGAAGGCGGGTGGCGCGCGCGGATTAGCCGCAGGCCAGGTGAAGCGGGCAGGAATGTCAGCGGCAAGCACCACCGCAGCAGGCGGCGCATGGGGTTGTGGCAGTACCGCCACATTCAGGTGGGAGTTGAGCGCCGGGCCCATGCCGCCGGTAGAACACAGCGGGCAACCAAATGCCTTCGACAGCGTGGGCAGGCTCTCATCCGTAGAATTGCTGGGCAGCGGTGCCTGGGTACGTGGGTCGACCGTACAGAATTGGCCGCTGATGCCGTTGAGCTGCATCCCCACCATCTGCCCATGACCAATGCTGCAGGCGAACACATTGAACAGGACGCAGCAGTAGAGCATCCAGGCAATGAGCGAGCGGTCGGCACGGGCGAGTTTCATGGGGCGGCACTTTATCATCAGCGACCGACGAAATGCCTGCAAAAAATCTCAGGGCGACTATCCTCATTCGCACATTTTTGTGGAGCGCCGACCATGAGCTTTGTGATTGCGCGGTGGATCGTCGGGGTATTTACCTTCATCAGCATGGTGCATTTGTATTGGGCTGCGGGTGGCAAGCTCGGCAGCCTGGCCGCTATCCCGCAACTGCCCGGAGAGTTTGCCAGCGGGCCAAGGCCGGCGTTCAAACCGTCGGCGCTGGGCACCTTCCTGGTCGCGATGGGGCTGGTGGCGATTGCGTTGCTCGTGTGCCTTCGCGCCGGGCTGTATTTCTCGCCGGTGTCCCATGGGGCGTTGCAGTGGGGCATCAGTGCGATTGCCGTGCTGATGTTTGCTCGGGCGATCGGGGATTCGGAGCTGGTGGGTTTTTTCAAAAAGGTCGGCGGGTCGAGGTTTGCTCGCCTGGATACCTATTTCTATTCGCCGTTGTGCCTGGTGTTGGGCGCAGGCTTGCTGGTAGTCGCCTGGACCTGATGGAAGTCCTCTGTAGGAGCGAGCTCGCTCGCGAAAAACGTCAACGATGACGCGTTCTTCCTGAAATAAGCGTGGCGTTTGCGAGTTTTTCGCGAGCAAGCTCGCTCCTACCTGTTTAACCCTCCAGATATTTCCCAGACAAAACACACCCCCGGTTTTATAGCGCTTGACCTTCCCAGTATGGCAAGCCGGATAAAAACCCCACGTGTCGATTTGTCTTGAAAATTCCAAGGAGGGTGAACGATGTACACCAAACCAGTCAGCCTGATTGCCGGGGCGTTGGCCGTAGCGTTAACGCTGGGCGGATGCTCGGACAAAGCGCCGCCAGCCGCAGCCGCCCAACCACCCGGCGTGCCGGTGGCCCAAGTGGTGGCGCGTGCGGTAACGCCGTTTGTGGAGTACACCGGTTCGTTGACCGCCATCGACCAGGTTCAATTGCGCCCGCGAGTCAGTGGCTATCTGCAAAGTGTCAGCGTGCCCGAAGGCCAGTTCGTGGCCAAGGGCAGCCCGTTGTTTGTGATCGATCCGCGCATGTTTCAGGCGGCAGTGAACGCCGCCAAGGCGCGTTTGCGTGAGGCCGAGGCCAATGCATCACTGGCCCAGGCCGAGCATGGCCGCGCCGAGCAGTTGTACGCCAAGAAGGTGGTGGCACGTGATCGCCTCGACACCGCCATTGCCTCGTTGAATGCCGGCAGGGCCCAGGTCGAGGCGGCCAGGGCTGCGCTGGATACGGCCCAGCTGGACCTGAGTTACACCCGCGTCACCGCGCCTATCAGCGGGCGCATCGACCGCGCATTGGTGACGGAAGGCAACTATGTCACCCGTGGGGAAACACCCCTGACCACAATTGTCTCCATCGACCCCTTGCATGTGTACTTCGACGTGGACGAACGCACCTACCTGCATTCGTTGGCAGCGACGCGGCAGCACGCCGGGACCAAGGGCGAGAACGCCGCCAAGGTCATGGTGGCGATGCTCAACGATACGACCTATGCACGGGCCGGGCGCGTGGACTTTCTGGCCAACTCGGCCGACCGCAAGACCGGCACGGTGCGCGTGCGTGCGGTGGTGGCGAACCCGGATGGGCGCTTGACGCCGGGGCTGTTTGCCAAGGTCAAGCTGGACACTGGCGCGGCGCAACCCCGGGTGTTGATTGCCGACCATTCCATCGGCACCGACCAGGGCCGCCGTTATGTGCTGGTAGTGGGTGAGGGTGACAAGACCGAGTACCGCCCGGTCGAACTGGGCCCGGTGGTTGACGGCCTGCGGGTCATCGAACAGGGCCTGCAACCGGGCGAGCGCATTGTCGTCAAAGGCCTGGTGCGCCCCGGCATGCAGGTAACACCACTGGCTGCCAGCATCGAGGGCAAGCCGCTTGAGACGCCGCTGGCGGTGGGGGGCGTGCAATGAGCTTCCCACGCTTTTTCATTGACCGACCGATCTTCGCCATCGTCCTGTCGGTGTTGATGATGATCGGCGGCATCGTGGCCTTCTTCCATTTGCCGTTGAGCGAATACCCGGCCGTCACGCCGCCCACGGTGCAAGTGACGGCGTCGTATCCGGGTGCCAACCCGCAGGTAATTGCCGAGACAGTGGCAGCGCCGCTGGAACAGGTGATCACCGGGGTCGAGGGCATGCTTTACATGACCTCGCAGTCGGCCACCGATGGCCGCATGATCCTGACCGCGACCTTCGCCCAGGGCACCAACGCGGACATGGCCCAGATCCAGGTGCAGAACCGTGTGTCGCGAGCTTTGCCGCGCTTGCCCGAAGAGGTGCAGCGCCTGGGCGTGGTCACGCAGAAAACCTCGCCGGACATCCTCATGGTGGTCCACCTGCTGTCCCCGGACCAACGTTATGACCCGCTCTACATCTCCAACTATGCCTACCTGCAGGTGCGCGATGAGTTGTCGCGGCTGCCGGGGATCAACGATGTGCTGGTGTGGGGCGCCGGTGAATACAGCATGCGGCTGTGGCTCGACCCGGACCTGATCGCTGCCCGTGGCTTGACCGCCGGCGATGTGATTGCTGCCGTGCGCGAGCAGAACGTGCAAGTGGCGGCGGGCTCGGTCGGCCAGTCGCCGGATTCCACTGCGGCCTTCCAAGTCACGGTCAATACCCTGGGGCGCTTGACGGACGAAGAGCAGTTTGGCGACATCATCATTCGCACCGGCGATAACGGCCAGGTCACGCGTTTGCGCGATGTGGCCCGTATCGAGATGGGCGCCGATGCCTACGCGCTGCGCAGTCTGTTGGACGGCGAGCCGGCGGTGGCCTTGCAGATCATCCAGAGCCCGGGGGCCAACGCCCTCGATGTGGCGCAGTCGGTGCGCGACACCATGCAGCGCCTGCAAACCAACTTCCCCGAAGGGCTGGTGTCGCGGATTGCCTATGACCCCACCGTGTTTGTGCGCGCTTCCCTGGAGTCGGTGGCCATCACGCTGATGGAAGCGATCCTGCTGGTGGTGATCGTGGTGGTGGTGTTCCTGCGCAACTGGCGCGCGTCGCTGATCCCCTTGATGGCCGTGCCGGTGTCGATCATCGGCACCTTCGCGGTCATGCACCTGATGGGCTTCTCCCTCAACACCTTGTCGCTGTTCGGCCTGGTGCTGTCGATTGGCATCGTGGTCGACGATGCCATCGTGGTGGTGGAGAACGTCGAGCGGCATATCGAGAACGGCGAGGAGCCGATGCAGGCTGCGCGACGGGCCATGGGCGAGGTCACCGGCCCTATCATTGCGATCACCTCGGTACTGGCGGCCGTGTTCATTCCCACTGCGTTTCTCAGTGGCCTGCAAGGTGAGTTCTATCGGCAGTTTGCGCTGACCATCGCGATTTCCACCATCCTCTCGGCGGTCAACTCCTTGACCCTCAGCCCGGCCCTGGCCGGCCTGTTGCTGCGGCCCCGGCATACCGCTGTGGCGCCTGACCCACGCAGCCTGCGCGGTCGCGCCACGCGGCTGCTTGAGGTGCTGGGCCGGCCGTTCCAGCGTGCACCGCAAGCCTATGGCAATACCGTGCGCAAGGTCGTCGGCCGTCGCGGCGTGGCGCTGTTGGCCTACGGCGGTTTGCTCGCGTTGACCTGGTTTGGCTTCAACGCGGTACCGGCCGGCTTCGTGCCGATGCAAGACAAGTACTACCTGGTCGGCATCGCCCAACTGCCGAACGCGGCCTCGTTGGAGCGTACCGATGCGGTGGTGCGGCAAATGTCGAAAATCGCCTTGGACGAGCCGGGGGTCGAGAGTGTGGTGGCGTTCCCAGGGTTGTCGGTCAACGGTTTCGTCAACGTCCCGAACGCGGCGGTGATGTTCGTGATGCTTGATCCGTTCAAAGAGCGCACCTCGCCAGACATGGCAGCGGTCGCTATCGCCGGGCGCCTGCAAGCCAAGTTTGCGAGCATCCCCGACGGCTTCCTCGGGGTATTCCCACCGCCGCCGGTACCGGGGCTCGGGGTGACCGGGGGATTCAAGTTGCAGGTCGAAGACCGTGGCGGCGTCGGGCTTGAGGCACTGGTGCAGCAGACCCAGGTACTGATGACCAAAGCCACCGAGTCAGGCCAGGTGGCCGGGTTGATGACCAGCCTGGACGTCAACGCGCCGCAACTGAATGTCGACATCGACCGCACCCAGGTCAAGAGCCAGGGCGTGCGCCTGGCGGATGTATTCGAGTCGCTGCAGGTCTATCTGGGGTCGCTGTATGTCAACGACTTCAACCGGTTTGGCCGCACCTACAAAGTCACGGCCCAGGCCGATGCAGACCACCGCATGCAGGCCGAAGCCATTGGCCGTCTGCAGGTGCGCAACGCCGCTGGAGACATGCTGCCGTTGTCGGCGTTTGTCACGGTCACGCCGAGCTCGGGGCCTGACCGGGTGATTCACTACAACGGCTATCCGTCGGCGGATATCTCTGGCGGCGCGATGCCAGGGGTCAGCTCGGGGCAGGCGGTTGCGCTCATGGAGCGCCTGGCCCAGGAGGTACTGCCCGAGGGCGTGACCTATGAATGGACAGACCTGACCTACCAGCAAAAGCTCGCCGGGTCATCGGCCCTGTTTATTTTCCCGCTGTGTGTGTTGCTGGCTTATTTGATCCTCGCCGCGCAGTACAACAGTTGGCTGCTGCCGTTGGCGGTGTTGCTGATCGTGCCCATGTGCCTGCTCAGCGCAATCCTTGGCGTGTGGCTGGTGGACGGCGACAACAACGTGTTCGTGCAAATCGGGTTGGTGGTGCTGGTGGGCCTGGCGGCGAAGAACGCCATCCTGATCGTCGAGTTTGCCCGCAGCCTCGAAGCCGAAGGCGCGAGCCCCTTGGAGGCGGTGATCCACGCGTGTCAATTGCGCCTGCGGCCTATTTTGATGACGTCCCTGGCGTTTATCGCCGGCGTAGTCCCGCTGGTGTTTGCCAGTGGCGCCGGTGCCGAGATGCGCCATGCCATGGGGGTTGCGGTGTTTGCCGGGATGTTGGGCGTGACGCTGTTCGGCCTGTTCCTCACGCCGGTGTTTTATGTGGTGATGCGCAGCCTGGCGCTGCGCGTGCAGCGCCAGGGGGCGAGCCCGAAGGTGCAGCTAAAGGAGAGCGCATCATGAAACAGGCGTATCCAGCGTTTGTGTTGTCGTTGACCCTGCTGGCCGGTTGCGGTTCGGTGGGGCCGGACTATTCCGCGCCGGTGCTGCCCGCTGCGCAACGGGCGACGAGCTTTGGCGCGCCCATCGCCGGGCTGGGTCCGGGCGAGGTGGAGGTGCAGTGGTGGCAGGTGTTTGATGAGCCGGCACTGAGCCAGTTGATCCAACAGGCACTGGCGGCCAACCACGACATCGGCATCGCCGCCGCACGCCTGGACGAAGCCAAGGCGCTGCTGCGTGAAAGCCGCCAAGGCTTCCTGCCCAGCGGCGGCGCCGCCCTGGGCTACGAGCACCGCAAGCGCAGCGAGGTCCAGACCCCGTTCGGCGAGCAGCGCTCCATTGAAACCACCCGCGCGGCGGTGGATGCGGCCTGGGAAATCGACTTGTTTGGCCGCGTGCGTCGCTCGGTGGAGGCGGCCCAGGCCCAGGCGGGGTCGCGTCAGGCGTTATTGCGCAACGTGCAAGCGAGCGTCGCAGCGACTGTCGCGGCCACCTGGTTTGACCTGCAAGGCATCGAAGCTGAGCAGGCCGTGGTTGCGGATATCAGCCAGAGCCAACGCGACAGCCTGGGCCTGGTGGGGCAGATGGTCAGCGTCGGCGCCGCCACCGAATTCGACCGGCTGCGCGCCGAGGCCTTGTTGCGCAATGTGGAGGCGGTAGCGCCTGACCTGGAACGACGTCGCGCCAAGGCAACCAACGCGTTGGCGGTGCTGCTGGGGCAAGCGCCTCAAGGGTTCAAGCCACCGCAGGCCCGGCCTGGGCGTGAAACCTTGAACCTGCGCACGCTGCAGGTGGGAGACCCAGCTGGCTTGCTGGCGCGCCGCGCCGACATCGCCGCGGCGGAACGCACGCTGGCGGCTGCGACCGCGCAGATTGGCGTGGAAACCGCTGGCTTGTATCCGGACATTCAGGTGCAAGGTTCCATCGGTCTACTGGCCGGAAGCCTCAGCGCCCTGGGCGATGCGGGCATGCAGTCGAACTTTATCGCCCCGGTGATTCGTTGGTCGCTGCTGGACACTGGGCGCGTACGTGCACGGATTGCCGCCAGCGAGGCGCGCACCCAGGCGGCCTTGATCGCTTATGACCAGACCGTGTTGCGAGCCCTGCAGGAAACCGATGATGCGTTCCAGGCCAACCGCACGGCCGGCAACACCCTGGGCTTGCGGCTGCTGGAGGCGGCCGCCAATCGTGAGGCCGCCAACTTTGCGCGCGAGCGGTTTGCGCAAGGCGAGGGCGTGTACCTGGATGTGCTTGAGGCCGAACGTGCCGACTTCACCAGCCGCCGCGCATTGACCGCAGCGCGCACGGAACAGCGTTTGGCGGTGGTTGGGATCTATAAGGCGCTGGGGGGTGGCTGGGAGATCTGCGAGCGGGCGGGGCAGGCGTGTAGCGGGGCTACTGCTGTGTTGCGGTAACGGTTAGGTATCAAATATACGACGGTGGGCTTTTGGGGGCGGGCTTGCTCGCGAAGGCGGTGTGTCAGTGACTGAATCTTTAACTGAACCACCGCTTTCGCAGGCAAGCCAGCTCCCACATTGGTTATGTATTGCCCACAAAATCAGCGCCTGGCACAGATCCCCTGTGGGAGCGGGCTTGCTCGCGAAGGCGGTGTGTCAGTCAATAATTCTTTAACTGAATCACCGCTTTCGCAGGCAAGCCAGCTCCCACATGGGTCATGCATTTCCCACAGAATCAGCGCTTGGCACAGATCCCGTGTGGGAGCGGGCTTGCTCGCGAAGGCGGTGTGTCAGTGACTGAATCTTTAACTGAACCACCGCTTTCGCAGGCAAGCCAGCTCCCACATTGGTCATGCATTGCCCACAGAATCAGCGCTTGGCACAGATCCCCTGTGGGAGCGGGCTTGCTCGCGAAGGCGGTGTGTCAGTCAATAATTCTTTAACTGAACCACCGCTTTCGCAGGCAAGCCAGCTCCCACATTGGTTATGTATTGCCCACAAAATCAGCGCCTAGCACAGACCTTGTGTGCCCCCGATGGCAGCCTGACAGCCGAACAGCATGTTGGATCAGACAGCCTATACATCATTCTCACTACCCCGTTGCGTAGTTCCTCGATTTACTGGTTACGTGTGACTCGCCAAACAGTATTGGCCAAGTCGTCAGCAATGATCAGCGCGCCTTTGGGGTCCACGGTCACTCCAACCGGGCGGCCACGGGTTTTGCCGTCGTCGCCGCGAAAGCCGGTGGCAAAGTCGATGGGCTCGCCCGCCGGTTTGCCGTTGCTGAACGGTACGAAGATCACTTTGTAGCCCACTGGGTTGTCACGGTTCCAACTGCCGTGCTCGCCGACAAACACGCCGTCAGCGAATTTTTCACCCAGGGCGGGGATGGAGAAATCCACGCCCAACGCGGCCACGTGGGAACCCAGGCTGTAATCGGGCTTGATCGCCGCGGCCACCTTGGCCGGGTTTTGCGGTTGTGCGCGGGGGTCGACGTTCTGGCCCCAGTAGCTGTAGGGCCAGCCGTAGAAGGCACCTTCACGCACCGACGTCAGGTAGTCCGGCACCAGGTCGGGGCCCAGTTCATCACGCTCGTTGACCACCGTCCACAGTTGCCCGGAACCCGGTTGGATGGTCAGCGCCGTCGGGTTGCGCAGGCCCGTGGCGTAGGGTTTGTGTGCACCGGTGGCCGCGTCGATCTGCCAGACCATTGCGCGGTCGATCTCCACTTCCATGCCGCGTTCGGTGACGTTGCTGTTGGAACCGATGCCCACATATAGCTGACGCCCGTCCTCACTCACAGCCAACGACTTGGTCCAGTGATGGTTGATCTGCGCCGGCAGATCGGTAACTTTGACCGGTGGCGCGCTCGCCTTGGTCTGGCCGTCGGCGTAATCAAAGCGCACCAGTGCGTCCTGGTTGGCCACGTACAGTTTGCCGTCGGCGAATGCCAGCCCGTAGGGAGCGTTGAGGTTGTCGGCAAATACCGTCTTGAGTTCATAGGTGCCGTCACCGTCGGCGTCACGCAGCAGCGTAAGGCGGTTGCCGCCCTTGACCTGGGTGTTGCCCTGGGCCTTGATCACACTGGCGATCACGTCCTTGGGCTTGAGCTTGGCCGCGCTGCCGCCACGGCCTTCGGCCACCAGGATATCGCCGTTGGGCAGCACCAGTGTCTGGCGCGGGATCGCCAGGTCAGTGGCGATGGCGGTCACGCTGTAGCCTTCGGGCACCTTGGGCTTTTGCTCGCCCCACGGCGTGGGCTCGGCAATCTTCATGCTCGGCAACAGGCTGCTTTGTTGCTCGGGCAGTTTGGGGTCAGGGCCGCGCGCTTGGGTCTTGTCACCTTCGCCGCCGCAGGCACTCAGCAACAGGGCGGCGCTGAGCAGGGTCAGTGTGTTGAGTGATTTCATCGGGCAGCTCCTGAGCGCAGGTTGGTCAAGCCGATCCAGGTGGCGACAATCGCCAGCACGGTGACAATCGCCGACAGCACCAAGCCAGCAGGCATCATGGCGTAGGCATCCTTGGCATGCTGAAAGGCGTTCACCAGCCCTAGCACCCAAGTGCCCAGCAACAGCAGGAAGTACGCCACCGGGCGCCCGCCCTTGTGTTCGGCACGCACCAGGTTGACCAGCGCAAACAACAGGGCAAAACCACAGAACATCAAGGCTCCAGCGATCAGCCAGGAGGCAAAATTGGCCCATTGGATCTGGTAGGTCTGGCCGTAGGTGATATCACTGAGCAAGGCCCCGAGAAACAACGGCACGGTGCCGGCGAGCAAAGTCCCGTGCAACGGCCCGGGCCTGACGACGGGGTAAGTGGGGACGGTAGTCATGTCGGTGGCGGCTCCTTATCGTTCTGCACCCTGGACTCAGGGCGCGCTGACTTCGCATAGGAAAGGAGCATGGCACTTGTGAGAAAGTTCACTGGGAGGGCGTTTCGAGGTGTGTTTCGATCCGGCGTTCCGCTGCATATGCAGGTATCTAAACAATTTTGTCCTGTGGCGAGGGAGCTTGCACCCGTGACGGTCTCACAGCTGGCGCTGATCTATCTGACGCACCGCAATCCAAATGTGGGAGCTGGCTTGCCTGCGAAGGCGGCCTGCCAGTCAACACAGGTGGACCGTGTACATATCTATTCCTGCGGTAACGGCCACCTAGGGTTCCGCCCTGACGGCGGCTCACTTTTGAAAAGCGCAAAAGTAAGCAAAACGCTCTTGCCCTACCACTCCGCACCTCGCCTAGGCTCGGTGTGCCCGTAATCCGCCAGTGATTTGGGGGGGGCGCCGCCACGCGCCATCCATGGCGCGGGGCGGCTAAACCGGCATCCCTGCCGGTTTACCCCCCAAACCCCTGTCGAATTCCGGCCAGCGTGGTTTGACGGGGCGC
>NZ_LYSO01000069.1:0-32141 GCF_001728935.1 Pseudomonas sp. AP42 | reverse complement strand
GCTTTTCAAAAGTGAGCCGCTGTCAGAGCGGAACCTTAGGTGGCCGTTACCGCAGGAATGGATATGTACACGGTCCAACTGTGTTAACTGTTAGGCCGTCTTCGCGAGCAAGCCCGCTCCCACATTTGGATCGTGGGGTGTCAGGTAGATAGGCGTCGGCTGTCTAATCGTCACGGGAGCAAGCTCCCTCGCCACAGATTTAGCTTCGTGCCGAAGTTGTGTATAGCTATGCTCATCGCGGGCAAGCCCGGCTCCCACAGTTTGAACGTGTTGTCCTGTCATGCATCACCCCACTGTGGGAGCTGGCTTACCTGCGATGGCGCCGGTGCAGGCGCCTCAGAACTTTCCGACAATCCTTTCAGGTTGTCCCTCAGAACGGGTACCACTAACCTTCGTCGGTCGCTGCCAATTCAGCGACCGGGACTGCAAGCCCGCCGAAATTATGTTGGAGCTCATAAGCGCCGCTATAATCGTGGCGCTTTTCATGGTCATCGCTTTATGGTGGCTGTGTGCGGGAGACCTTTGGGTCTACCCGGGATGCTCCTTCCTTGGTCTTGCAGGCCCGCACACAGCTGCCACCCATCATCTGCAAGTGATGTTGGTAGTTCCCATTTTTTGAGGAGCATTACCATGATCAAAGACAGTCCCAATCCCCCTTCCGATCAGTTATTCAGCGTACGACGCAGTATCGATAGCGAAACCTTGCTCGCCAATACCTCGCAGGACATCGCTTCGCTGCAGGCGCTAACCAGCCAGCTGGCGTTTGAAGTCGCTGGCGCGCAGCGTGATGTTGTCTTGGCGATTTGCCGGATGCTGGAGGGTATTCAGCTCATGGTGGATCGGGTGTTGGACTTGAACGAAGTGCCCGAGCTTAAACCTTCCGGCGCCAGTTAAAACCCATTCGCGAGCAACCCCGCTCCCACATTTTGATCGGTGCCTGACTTGGCAACGCGGTGGGAGCGGGCTTGCTCGCGAATAGGCCAGAATAGCCAAGACATCTCTAGAGCCTGGCACCGACCTCAACGCCACTGACCAACCGCTCCAACGCCTCGCCCAACCACTAAAGTGGCCCGAACCGCTCATCGAAACTGTTATTTCTAACAGTTACCCCTGTTCGCCAATAATGGCTCACTGGCTCCTCACTTACGCAGATGGAGAATGATCATGGTTGTTTTGATTACCAGCGTTAAAACGGCAGGTGGGCAAGAGATTCCAAGTGGCGGCAATACGCCTCGTAGAACGTTGATCTTTACCGGTCGCGTCTCTGTTTCTGGGCTTGTTGATATCAAAGATGGCCCGCAAGGGCAGGTCTTAGGGAGTGCGCAAGCCACGGCTGGTACCCCCTTCGAAGTTACTGTGAACAATTTGGATGCCAAGAAATACGAGTTCGTGGCCGTTAACAGAGATACACAGGATAGCTCGGAACCATGGGTGATCACGGTTACTTAAGACGCTTACTAATGTTTGATCGTTCCCACGCTCTGCGTGGGAACGCATCCCGTGACGCTCTGCGTCACCCTTGCGCCGTCAGGCATTGATCGGGTGAGTCACCAACCGCTCCAGCGCTTCACCCAACCCCGATGCCTTGTCACCCATCAACAGGTGCCAAACACCGCTCTCAAGCTGACTCACACCCTGACAGCCCAGCGCAGTGAGCTGAGCCTCAGACAACCGCGAATCATCCCCCAACTCCACCCGCAACCGGGTCATCGCTACCGCTTCCAGATGGCGCACATTCCCCCGGCCACCCAAGGCACTCAGCCACTTCTCAGCCTCCTGCACATTCACCGTTACCGGCTTATCCACAGGTGCAACCGCTACAGGCGCTGCGGCAATAAACCCCGGCATCGCTAAGCGAATTTCATCGGCAATGCTATCGGCCATCGGCCCAACCACCACCTGCAAACTCCCCCCATTCCCCGGCCGCACCACAGCCATGGCACCCAGCGCTTTGAGCTGCGCATCCACCGCCTTGTTGCGATCCACCATGTCCAAGCGCAGCCGCGTGGTACAAGCACCCACACTCAGCAAGTTCTCAGCGCCGCCCAACGCCTGGATATAAGCCGTCGCACGCTGGTTATCACTCATCGCTTCAGCCTGCACCACCTGGATGTCTTCACGGCCCGGTGTCTTCAGGTTGAAGCGGCGGATGCAGTAGCTGAACACGCTGTAGTAGATCACCGCGTAGGCCAGGCCCACCGGTACCACCAGCCAGCCATTGGTGGACTTGCCCCAGCCCAGCACCATGTCGATAAACCCACCGGAGAAGGTAAAGCCCAGGTGGATATTCAGCAGGTCGGTGACCGCCATCGACAGGCCGGTGAGCAGCGCGTGGATCAGGTACAGAAATGGCGCCAGGAACATGAAGGCAAATTCAATCGGTTCGGTCACGCCGGTGAGGAACGAGGTCAGCGCCATCGACAGGAAAATCCCGCCCATTACTTTACGCCGCTCAGGCAGCGCATTGCGGTACATCGCCAGGCACGCGGCGGGCAGGCCGAACAGCATCACCGGGAACATACCAGTCATGAACTGGCCGCCTTTGGGGTCGCCGGCAAAGTAGCGGGTCAGGTCGCCCGTGACCACCGCGCCGGTTACCGGGTCGGTAAAGCTGCCGAACACGAACCAGGCCATGTTGTTAAGGATGTGATGCAAGCCGGTGACGATCAGCAGGCGGTTGAATACGCCAAACACGAACGCGCCCAGGCTGCCGCTTTCCATCAGCAGCACCCCGAAGCTGTTGATGCCGTGCTGGATCGGCGGCCAGATCAGGCCGAAAATCACGCCCAGGCCCACCGCGCTGAAGCCGGTGACGATCGGTACAAACCGTCGCCCACCGAAGAACGCCAGGTATTCCGGCAACTTGATGTCCTTGAAGCGGTTGTACAGCCCACCGGCCATCAGGCCGCTGGCGATACCGGCGAGCATGCCCATGTTGATGGTGGTGTCCATCACCTTGAGCGTGGAGATCATCACCAGGTAGCCAATCGCCCCGGCCAGGCCCGCAGTGCCGTTGTTGTCACGGGCAAACCCCACGGCAATGCCGATGGCAAAGATCAGCGCCAGGTTGGCGAAGATCGCCTGGCCGGCGTCGTGCATCACCGCAATGTTGAGCAAGTCGGTGTCGCCCAGGCGCAGCAACAGGCCGGCAATCGGCAGGATCGCAATCGGCAGCATCAGTGCGCGGCCCAGGCGTTGCAGGCCTTCGATAAAGTGTTGGTACATGGCGTGTCTCCCTATTCTTGTTGTTTTCAGCTCAGCGGCCAGTGGTGTTGACAGGCTTGGCGAACGGCCTTGGCGCTGCTCAGGTTGAGCAGCTCCTGGCTCAGTTGCCGGCATTGCGCCGCGTCCAGGTGGCGAACGCGGTCCTTGATCTCTCCGATCTGCGGCGGGCTCACCGACAGCTCGGTGACGCCCAGGCCGACCAGTACGGGCGTGGCCAGCGGGTCAGAGGCCAGCGCGCCGCACACGCCTACCCAGCGGCCATGCTTGGCCGCGCCGGCGCAGGTTTGGGCGATCAGCCGCAACAACGCCGGGTGCAGCGCGTCGACACGGGCGGCCAGGCCTGCGTGGTCGCGGTCCATGGCCAGGGTGTACTGGGACAGGTCATTGGTGCCGATGGACAAAAAGTCCGCATGCTCGGCGAGCTTTTCGGCCATCAGCGCGGCGGCGGGCACTTCGATCATCACCCCCAGTTCGGGGCGCTGGCTCAAACCCAACTCGGCGCACAGTTCATCCAGGCGCTGACGAATCTGCAGCAGTTCATCCACCTCGCTGACCATCGGCAGCAGGATGCGGCAACGCCCCAGCGGCGAGACTTGCAACAGGGCGCGCAGTTGCTGGTCGAGCAGTTCCGGGCGTACCTGGGCCATGCGAATGCCGCGCAGGCCCAGCACCGGGTTGGCCTCGACAGGCAGCGGCAGGTAGTCGAGTTGCTTGTCGCCGCCCACATCGATGGTGCGGATGATCACCGACTTGTCACCCATGGCGTCTAGCACAGCCTGATAAGCCTGGCGTTGTTCCTGCTCATCCGGCGCGGTGCGACGGTCGACAAACAGGAATTCGGTGCGCAGCAGGCCGACGCCATCGGCGCCGTTTGCAAACGCCAGTTGGGCTTCGCTGCTGGAGGCAACATTGGCGGCGATTTCGATGGTCACGCCATCGCGGGTACTCGCCGCTTGCTGGGCTTGGGCCTGCTGTTGCTGACGTCGCAGTTTTTGTGTTTCGCGAATCTGGTGCACTTCGGCATGGCGCGCGTCGCTGGGGGCCAGTTCCAGGCGGCCATTGGCGGCGTCGAGCACCACCCGTTGGCCTTGGGGCACGTCGAGCACTTCATCGCCCAATGCCACCACACAGGGCAAGCCTTTGCCCCGCGCCAAAATGGCCACATGGGAGGTCGCGCCGCCTTCGGCCATGCAGATGCCCGCTGCGTTTTGCGTGCTCAGTTGCAGCAAGTCCGAGGGCGTCAGTTCATGGGCGCTGACAATCGCCCCGGCCGGCAATTCGAAGTGCCAGGCTTCGCCCAGCAGGGCACGCAATACCCGTTGTTGCAGGTCGCGCAGGTCGTTGGCGCGCTCGGCGAACAGCGGCTTGCCCAAGGCCAGCAGCACGGCGCATTGGGCCTGGATCGCATCGCGCCAGGCGTGGGTGGCGGCGCTGCCCTGTGCGATGGCGGCGGTGGCCGCGTCGAGCAATGCGGGGTCTTCCAGCAGGGCGAGGTGGGCGGCGAAGATCTCTTCTTCTTCGACATTCTTGCGTTGGCGAGCGTGGTCCAGGGTGCTGCGGATTTCACCGCGCACTTGTTCAAGGGCCGCATCCAGCTGTTGCCGTTGCTCGCCGACATTATGGCTGCCGGTGTCTTGCGGCAGCTCGATGCCCGTGAGGCGGAACAACGGCCCACACACCAGGCCCGGTGCCGCGCACACGCCTTGCAGTACATTGGCTTCGGTATTCACGCGGCGGGGCGTGGCCACGACCGGCGCCTGATGTTCTTCGTGCACCACCACAGACAGCGCGGCGACCAATGCCTGCAACGCGGCTTCGCAATCGGTGCCACGGCAGGTCACCCGCACCTCGTCGCCTTCGCCAATGCCCAGCCCCATCAGGCCGATCAGGCTGTCGCATGGCGCCGATTTATCACCGCTGTGCAACTGCGATTGGCTGCTGAAACCCTGCGCCGTCTTGCGCACCAGCGCGGCAGGGCGCGCATGCAAGCCGCCACGGTGAGTGATGCGCACGCTGGCACTGGCTTCGGCGCTGGAGTTATCCACAGCCGCCTGCACGGCAGTGCCCGAGCGGGGGGCCAGTTGCATCAGCGGCTCACCGGCCTTGACGCTTTTCACTGCCAGAGGCATCAGCGCAAAACGCTCGCTGTTGGTGAGGATGATCAGGCTCACCAGGCTCTTGCACTGGCGCGCAATGCGGTCCAGGTCAAACTGCACCAGCGCCTGGCCCTGGCTCACCCGTGCGCCTTCCTTCACCAGCAAGGCAAAGCCTTCGCCATTGAGTTGCACGGTGTCGATGCCGATGTGCATCAACACTTCGGCACCGTTGTCGGCGCGCAGAGTCAGGGCATGCCCGGTGCGGGCGACATGGATGATCACGCCGTCACAGGGCGCCTGCAGGCAATCGTTCAGCGGGTCGATAGCGAGACCGTCGCCCATGGCACCGCTGGCGAACACTTCGTCGGGGACGCGGTTCAGGGCCAGCACCGGCCCACTCAAGGGGGCGCTAAGGGTCAATGGATTATTGTTGTTGGGCATGGGCACGGTACTCATCAGGAAAACGCCGCTTTAGTGCGTGCGGGTGACTTTGCTCAGGTGGCGCGGCTGGTCCGGGTCCATGCCCCGAGCTTCAGCCAGGCCGGCGGCCATCACGTAGAAACTCTGGATCGCCAGGATCGGATCCAGGCTCGGGTGTTCAGCGCGGCTCAGGGTCAGGTCGCGTTCGGCGATGTCATCCGGCGCAGCCAGCAGCACGCGGGCACCGCGTTGGCGCATATCGGCGGCCAGGCTCAACAGGCCGGCCTGCTCGGCGCCGCGTGGGGCGAACACCAGCAGGGGGTAGTTCTCGTCGATCAGCGCCATCGGCCCGTGGCGCACTTCGGCGCTGCTGAAGGCTTCGGCCTGGATCGCCGAGGTTTCCTTGAGCTTGAGCGCGGCTTCCTGGGCGATGGCAAACCCGGCGCCTCGACCGATCACCATCAAGCGCTGGCTACCTTTGAGCGCGTCGATGGCCGTGCGCCAATCCTGTCTGGCCGCGTCACGCAGGCCCTCGGGCAAGGCCTGGCAGGCTTGCAGCAAGTCGGCTTCTTGATTCCAGTGGCCGATCAGCTGCGCGCTTGCGCTGAGGGTGGCGATAAAGCTCTTGGTGGCGGCCACGCTGAGTTCCGGCCCGGCGCACAGCGGCACGTGGAATTCACAGGCGGCCTCCAGCGGCGAGTCTTCGGCGTTGACCAGTGAGATGCTCAGGGCGCCACGTTTGCGCAACAGGCGCAGGCTGTTGACCAGATCCGGGCTCTGCCCCGACTGGGAGAACCCAAACGCCACTTGGCCGCTGACTTTCATCGGCGCCTGCAACAGGGTCACCACCGACATCGGCAACGACGCCACCGGAATGCCCACATGCTGCATGGCCAGGTAGGCGAAGTAGCTGGCGGCATGGTCAGAACTGCCACGGGCGATGGTCATCGCCACTTGCGGTGGCTGGCGGCGCAGGCGGCCGGCGATTTCTTCCAGCATCGGGTCCAGGCGTTGCAGTTGGGCCGCGACGGCGTCGCAGGAGGCCAGGGCCTCTTCAAGCATTTTTGAAGTCAATGGTGTCTCCTTCGACCATTACGTCGGTGAGTGTCAGGGAGCGGTCCAGGCGCACGCAGTCGGCAAAGCTGCCGGGTTGCAGGCGGCCGCGTTCTTCCAGGCCCAGGTAGTCCGCAGGAAATTGCGACAGGCGTTGTGAGGCTTCACTGAGCGGCAGGCCGATTTTCACCAGGTTGCGCAGCGCCTGATCCATGGTCAGGGTGCTGCCGGCCAGGGTGCCGTCGGCCAGGCGCACGCCACCCAGGCATTTGGTCACGGTGTGGCTGCCCAGCTTGTATTCGCCGTCGGGCATGCCGGCGGCGGCGGTGGAGTCAGTGACGCAGTACAGGCAGGGGATCGAGCGCAGCGCCACGCGCATGGCGCCGGGGTGCACATGCAGCAAGTCGGGGATCAGCTCGGCGTACTGGGCGTGGGCCAGCGCGGCGCCGACGATGCCGGGTTCGCGGTGATGCAGCGGGCTCATGGCGTTGTACAAATGGGTGAAGCTGGTGGCGCCGGCGGCCAGGGCCGCAACGCCTTCTTCATAGCTGCCCAGGGTGTGGCCGATCTGCATGCGCACGCCGCGTTCGCTGAGGGCGCGGATCAGGCCGTCGTGGCCGGCGATTTCCGGGGCGATGGTGATCACCCGGATCGGCGCCAGGCGCAGGTAGGCTTCCACTTCCTGCATCAACGCGGTGTGAGCGAAGTTGGGTTGGGCGCCGAGTTTTCCCGGATTGATGTAGGGGCCTTCCAGGTGCACGCCGAGTACGCGGGCGCTGCCGGCTGGGCGCTGTTCGCAGAACGTGCCGAGTTCACCGAGTACCCGGGAGATTTCTTCCACCGGCGCCGTCATGGTGGTGGCCAGCAGCGAGGTGGTGCCAAAACGCACGTGGGTACGGGTAATGGTCTCGAAGGCGCCCGCACCTTCCATGATGTCGGCACCGCCACCGCCGTGTACGTGCAGGTCGATAAAGCCCGGCAGCAGGTAGGGCAGGTCGTTATCGGCCGGGTCGCACGGCGTGCCGTCAATGGCGACCACCTTGCCGTGCTCGTGCACCAGGCGACCGCGCATCCAGCCGCTGGGCGTGAGGATATTGTCTTCAGTCATGGGCAGTTCTCTAAGTTCGCATTCAGGCGGAGTAGTCATGGCGGCGCAGCTCTGCGACAAAGTCGTAGTAGTCGTTGCGGCAATAGGTGTCGGTGATTTCAATCGGCGTGTTGTCGGCGGTGTAGCCCACGCGAGTCATCAGCAGCATGGCGGTGCCGGGGGCGATGCCGACCAGTGCGGCGAACTCGTCCGAGGCATTGATCGCCTGGATGTGCTGCAAGGCGCGCACGATGGGTTTGCCGATGCTTTCCAGGTATTCGTACAACGAATTGCCGATGGCCTGGGGGTGGGGCAACACCGACGCTGGCATGGCGGTCATTTCAATCGCCATCACCGTGTCATCGGCTTTGCGCAGGCGCTTGAGGCGCGCCACTTTGTCGGTGGGCGACAGGCCCAGGCGGATCAGTTCTTCATGGGTTGGCGGGGTAATGTCGCGCTCCAGCCACTGGGACGTGGGCACAAACCCCTTGAGCCGCAGCATTTCGCTGAACCCCGACAGGCGCGACAAGGGTTGTTCCAGGCGCGGCGTGATAAAGGTGCCGGAGCCTTGGCTGCGACGGATCAGGCCTTGAGCCAGCAACACTTCCAGCGCTTTACGAGCGGTGACCCGCGAGATGCTCAACTGCTCGCTGAGGGCGCGTTCCGAAGGCAGGGCCTGTTCGGATTTCCAATGGCCGGCATGGATCGCTGCTTCAAGGCTGCGGGCCAGTTGCAGGTACAGCGGCGTGGATTGCTTGTCGTCGGGGCGCAGGGCCAGGATGGGGTTCATCTGTCAGGTTTCCGATGCGTTATTGGAGTGTTGTCGCCCGGTAATGGCCGAAAACTAATACCACTTAAATACCATGTCAATGCTACCAAAACGGTGCGAATCCCGGTTTCAGGGCGCTTTAATGGGGCTTGGTATCAAGTGGTATTAGAGAGGTCTTTGTGGTGCGCACAAGTGCAGGGTCCCGCGCGGTGAACTGGTATTCACCGGCAGGCGCTGCCTGGGGCAGGAATTATTTTCGAATTATTTTACGAACGGCGTGGGATTACGGCCGAATCTCGATGAGGGTGCCGTCTTTGACCAGGTTCCACACTTCGCGCATGTCCACGTTGCGCATGCCGATGCAGCCGTCAGTCCAGTCCAGGGTGTGGAACCACTGTTCCGGGTAGTCTTCGGTGTCGGGGGTGCCATGGATCATGATCATGCTGCCCGGCTTCACGCCTTCGCGGCGGGCGCGGGCGGCGTCGCTGATGTTCGGGTAGGAAATGTGCATGGCCAGGTTGAAGCGGTCGCTGGTCTTGCGCCAGTCGAGCCAGTAGAGGCCTTCGGGTGTGCGGCGGTCGCCTTCGATCAGCTTGTGGCCCTTGGGGTTCTTGCCCAGGGAAATGCGATAGGTCTTGAACGGCTTGCCGTCGTTGATCAGCTGCAGCTGGTGGGCGGACTTGAGGACCAGGACTTTCTCGACCGTTTTACCGTCAAGGGTTTGTACCGTGGAGGCCGGGGACAGCGTGGCGAACGATAGGCAGATCAGAGCAAGCAACCAACGCATTGAAACGGTATCCCTTTGGCGACATTGGCCGGCTTGTTATTGGGCGGGCTTGGACAGCGGTGGCACAGACTCGCTGCGCACCGGGTAGGCCTGTTGGCGACGGTCAGCGAAGAAGCATTCTAAGGTACGCCCGACCGTGCGGAAAGCCAGCTCTGACCAAGGGATGTCGGCTTCGTCGAACAGCTTCACTTCCAGGCTTTCCTGGCCTGCGGCGAAGTCCAGGTCGATCAGTTCAGCGCGGTAGAAGATATGCACCTGGCTGATGTGCGGCACATTGATCAAGGTATAGAGGCTCAGGTTGCGCACGCGGGCGCAGGCTTCTTCCAGGGTTTCGCGCATGGCTGCCTGTTCGACGGTCTCGCCATTTTCCATAAAGCCTGCGGGCAGGGTCCAGTAACCCAGGCGTGGCTCGATGGCGCGGCGGCACAGCAGCACTTGGTCGCCCCATACCGGCACCGTACCGGCGACGATGTTGGGGTTCTGGTAATGAATGGTCGAGCAGTGGTCGCATACATAACGCAGGCGTGCGTCGCCTTCGGGAATGCGTTGGGTCACCGGTTTGCCGCACTGGCTGCAGAAATTCATGCTGGGGTTCCTGGACAATGGGCACATCTTGGCTCGGTGCCGGGCGTTCCTGCAAGTTGTCGTTTCGCGACAGCCCTGCGGTTTTGGGGTTGGGCGCTCGCACGCTTTGGTGCATGATGCAAGGTAGCCAACAGACCGAGATGACTCATGCTGGACGAGCTACTTCGCCGGGTAAGCAATCACACCCCCCATACCCTGGAAACCGACGGGCGTTTCCCCGAGGCGGCGGTGCTGGTGCCGATTACCCGCAGTGACGAACCCGAGCTGATCCTGACCCTGCGCGCCAGCGGCCTGTCGACCCACGGTGGCGAAGTGGCCTTTCCCGGCGGGCGCCGCGACCCCGAAGACCCAGACCTGATCTTTACCGCCTTGCGCGAAGCCGAAGAAGAAATCGGCCTGCCGCCGGGGCTGGTTGAAGTCATCGGCCCGTTGAGCCCGCTGATTTCCCTGCACGGCATCCGCGTAACCCCCTATGTGGGCGTGATCCCCGATTACGTCGAATACCTGGCCAACGACGCCGAGATTGCCGCGGTTTTCAGCGTGCCTTTGGACTTTTTCCGACAGGACCCACGCGAACATACCCACCGCATTGATTACCAGGGCCGCAGTTGGTATGTGCCCAGCTACCGGTTCGGCGAATACAAAATCTGGGGGCTGACAGCGATCATGATTGTCGAGCTGATCAACCTGCTCTATGACGATGCCAAGATCAGCCTGCACCAGCCGCCCAAGAGCTTCATCAATCTATAAGCCATCGCTTAAATGGCATGCCGTGAGGAAAAACCATGAAATACCGCCTGGGCGACGCCCGCGTCGAGACGCACCCCCACAGTTGGGTGGCACCCAATGCCACCTTGGTGGGCAAGGTCAAGCTGGAGGAGGGCGCCAACGTCTGGTTCAACGCGGTATTGCGTGGCGATAACGAACTGATCCTGATCGGCAAGAACAGCAACGTGCAGGACGGCAGCGTGATGCACACCGACATGGGCTACCCGCTGACCCTCGGCACCGGCGTGACCATCGGTCATAACGCCATGCTGCACGGCTGCACGGTCGACGACTACAGCCTGATCGGCATCAACGCGGTGATCCTCAACGGCGCCAAGATCGGCAAGCACTGCATCATCGGCGCCAATTCGCTGATCGGTGAGGGCAAGGAAATTCCTGACGGCTCGCTGGTCATGGGCTCGCCAGGCAAAGTGGTGCGTGAGCTGACCGAGGCGCAAAAGCGCATGCTCGAAGCCAGCGCTGCGCACTATGTGCATAACGCTCAGCGTTATGCCCGTGACCTGGCTGAGCAGCAGGAATGAGCACAATTGAGCGACCGGTCGCCTCGCCCTGCGTGAGCATTTGCGCGCTGGATGATGACGATATCTGCACCGGCTGCCAGCGCAATGTGGATGAAATCACGCGCTGGAGCCGCATGGACAACGCCGAGCGCCGGGTGGTGCTGGGGTTGTGCCATGAACGGGCGGTGGCGAGTGGGATGATGTGGATGACCCCTGGGAAATCTGGCGCCTGACAGGCCGCCATCGCAGGCAAGCCAGCTCCCACCCTTGATGTGTGAATACCCTCAAATGTGGGAGCTGGCTTGCCTGCGATGAGGCCTTGCCAGACGACATCCTTGTAATTGTGTACCCTGTGCGGCATTGCCCACAGGTCCATCCTCCATGTTTTTCCTGATCGCCTATATCAGCAGCGTCGTGCTGATCAACTTCGCCTTCTCCACCGCCCCGCATCTGGACGTCATCTGGTCCGCTTGGGGTGGCCTGGTATTTATCCTGCGCGACATGGTGCAAACCCGCTTCGGCCATGGCGCAATCATCGCCATGCTGGCGGCGCTGGTGCTGTCCTATATCACCTCCGACCCGTCCATCGCCCTGGCCAGTGCCACGGCGTTTGCGGTGTCCGAGTGCATTGACTGGCTGGTATTCAGCATCACCAAGCGCCCGCTGCATGACCGCCTGTGGATAAGTTCGGCGCTGAGCATTCCCCTCGATACCTTTATCTTTTTCGGCCTGATCGGCGCACTGACGCCGGCGGTGGCGGGCACGGCGTTGGTGTCCAAATTCGCCGGGGTCACCGTGGTCTGGCTGATCATGGCCTGGCGCATCCGCCGGCGGGCCGTCGCCAACTGAGGCCAATTTTTACAGTTCATGTAAAATGCCGGCCTTTCTCCCCCATGATCCGCTCCCCTGAGGACCTGAGATGACCCGAATCGGAACTCCATTGTCGCCAACCGCGACCCGCGTTTTGCTGTGTGGCTGCGGTGAGCTGGGCAAGGAAGTGGTAATCGAACTGCAACGCCTGGGCGTTGAAGTGATTGCTGTGGATCGCTACGCCAACGCGCCGGCCATGCAGGTGGCGCACCGTAGCCATGTGATCAACATGCTCGACGGCGCCGCATTGCGTGCGGTGATCGAGGCGGAGAAGCCGCATTTCATCGTGCCGGAAATCGAAGCCATCGCCACCGCGACATTGGTTGAGCTGGAGGCCGAAGGTTTCACCGTGATTCCCACCGCCCGCGCCACGTCGCTGACCATGAACCGTGAAGGCATCCGTCGCCTGGCCGCCGAAGAGCTGGACCTGCCGACCTCGCCGTACCACTTCGCCGATACCTTCGAAGACTACAGCAAGGCCGTCCAGGACCTGGGCTTCCCGTGCGTGGTCAAGCCGGTGATGAGTTCGTCGGGCAAGGGCCAGAGCCTGTTGCGCAGCGCCGACGACGTGCAGAAAGCCTGGGACTACGCCCAAGAGGGCGGGCGTGCCGGCAAGGGCCGGGTGATCATCGAAGGTTTTATCGACTTCGACTACGAAATCACCCTGCTGACCGTGCGTCACATCGGCGGCACCACTTTCTGCGCGCCGGTGGGCCATCGTCAGGAGAAGGGCGATTATCAGGAATCCTGGCAGCCGCAGGCCATGAGCCCGATTGCCTTGGCGGAATCCGAGCGCGTTGCCAAGGCGGTAACCGAAGCCTTGGGCGGTCGTGGTCTGTTTGGTGTGGAATTGTTCATCAAGGGCGACCAGGTGTGGTTCAGCGAAGTGTCGCCGCGCCCCCATGACACTGGCTTGGTGACCCTGATTTCCCAAGACCTGTCGCAGTTCGCCTTGCACGCTCGCGCCATCCTGGGTCTGCCGATCCCGTTGATCCGTCAGTTCGGCCCTTCGGCGTCGGCGGTGATTCTGGTGGAAGGGCAGTCCACCCAGACCGCATTCGCCAACCTTGGCGCCGCGCTGAGCGAGCCGGATACAGCGTTGCGTCTGTTTGGCAAACCTGAAGTGAACGGCCAGCGCCGCATGGGCGTGGCGTTGGCGCGGGATGAGTCGATTGAAGCGGCTCGGGCTAAAGCGACCCGTGCTTCCAAGGCTGTTGTTGTAGAACTCTAAAGCGGTCCCTGTAGGAGCGAGCTTGCTCGCGAAGGTATTTCAGGCACCTTGCGGTGTCGGATGTACCTTTTTCGCGAGCAAGCTCGCTCCTACAGTTTTTGGCTTTCAGGCGACCTTGTTCAAGTCGTTATCCCGCGTCTCTTTCAGGCACAGCACCGCAATCAAACTCAGCAACGCTGCCGCCGACACATACCCGCCGACATAACTCAAACCACCCATCGCCACGAGCTTGGTCGCGAAGAACGGCGCCGCCGAGGCCCCCACGATCCCACCCAAGTTATAGGCGGCTGATGCACCGGTATAACGCACACGGGTCGGGAACAATTCCGGCAGCAGGGCACCCATCGGTGCGAAGGTCACGCCCATCAAAAACAGCTCCAACGCCAGAAACAGCGCCACGGCCCAGGTGGAGCCATGGGTCAGCAACGGCTCCATGGTAAAGCCCGAGAGAATCGCCAGGATCGCACCGACGATCAACACCGGCTTGCGCCCGTAGCGATCACTGGCCAAGGCGGCCAATGGTGTCGCCAGCCCCATGAACAACACCGCAAAGCACAGCAGGGCGAGGAAGGTTTCACGGCTGTAGCCCAAGGTGGAAACACCGTAGCTCAACGAAAACGCCGTGGTGATATAGAACAGCGCATAGCACACCACCATCGACGCGGCGCCCAGCAGTACCGGCAGCCAATGCTGGCTGAACAGTTCCACCAATGGCACTTTCACCGGTTTTTCCTTGGCCACGGCATTGGCAAACACTGGCGTCTCATGCAGTTTGAGGCGTGCATACAGGCCCACCATCACCAGCGCGGCGCTGAGGATGAACGGAATGCGCCAGCCCCAGCTGCGGAATTGTTCGTCATTCAGGCTCATGGCCAAGATCAGGAACAAGCCGTTGGCCGCCAGGAAGCCAATCGACGGGCCCAGTTGCGGGAACATGCCGAACCAGGCGCGCTTGCCCTTGGGTGCGTTCTCGGTTGCCAGCAAGGCCGCACCGCCCCATTCCCCGCCCAGGCCCAAGCCTTGGCCGAAGCGCAAAACACACAAGAGGATCGGGGCCCAGGCGCCGATGCTGTCGTAGCCCGGCAGCAAGCCGATCAAGGTGGTACACACGCCCATCAATAGCAGCGAAGCCACCAGGGTGGATTTACGGCCGATACGGTCACCGAAGTGGCCGAATAACGCCGACCCCAACGGGCGGGCGATAAAGGCGATGCCGAAGGTCAGGAACGACGCCAGCATCTGCGCGGTGCCGGAGGTCTGGGGGAAGAACACCGGGCCGATCACCAGGGCGGCGGCCGTGGCGTAGATGTAGAAGTCGTAGAACTCGATGGCGGTGCCGACGATGCTCGCGGTGGCGACGCGGGCGGTCGAGTTGGCTGGGGCGGCGCTCGCGGCCTCTTGGTAGGTGGTGCTCATGACGTTATCCCTGACGGTTATTGCGCGTTTGGACGCGGATTATTATTGGTCGAACACCCATGGATCAGGGCTGTGCGCGGGGCGGCTCGGGATGGGAGCAAACACCGGTCGGACATGGTAAGGCGGTGCCAGGACACGCTGGGTGCGGGTAGCACGCGGTCGGGCGGGGCTTGGGTAAGCCGCAAGGATTATAGGAAGGGGTTTGTGGGTTTGGGAACCCACAGCAGATCAAGTGTGGGAGCGGGCTTGCTCGCGAATGCGGTGGTTCAGTCAGAACATCTGCCACTGATACACCGCATTCGCGAGCAAGCCCGCTCCCACATGGGAACGTGTGTGTCCAGATGCTTATGCAGCGACTGGCACGTGGCTGGTATGCCAGATCAACACCTTGCTCACCCGGTTGTCCTCGGTCTCGAGGATTTCCAGGCGATAGCGGCCGACTTTCAGGCACACCGCGCAATCGGGAATGGTCTCCAGCGCCTCGGTGACCAGGCCGTTGAGGGTCTTGGGGCCGTCGCTGGGCAGGTGCCAGCCCAGGCTTTTGTTCAGTTCACGGATCGAGGCGGCGCCGTCGATGATGTAGCGACCATCGGGCTGGGCTTCGATATGCGGGTTATCCACAGCCTGATCGTTTTCGAATTCGCCGACGATCTCTTCCAGAATATCTTCCAGGGTGACAATGCCCAGCACTTCACCGTACTCGTCCACTACCATGCCCAGGCGCCGCTGCTGCTTGTGGAAGTTCAGCAGTTGCAACTGCAACGGCGTGCTTTCCGGTACGAAGTAAGGCTCGTGGCAGGCGGCGAGCAGGGCCTCTTTGGTCAGGCTGGCGTCAGGCAGCAGGTGTTGGACCTGCCGGGTATTGAGCACGGCCTGCACCTGGTTGATGTCGCTGTGGAACACCGGCAGGCGGGTGCGTGGCGAGGTACGCAACTGTTCGATGATGTCTTCTATCGGCTCATCGAGGTTGATGCCGTCCACTTCGCTGCGCGGCACCAGGATGTCGTTGACCGTGATGTTGTCCAGGGCATGGATACCGGGCAGGCCAGGCGTGCGGTCGGCGTCGGTGTCGGGTTCTGTGTCGTCGTCATGGTCGGGCAGGGGCTCGTCGCTGTTTTTGACCACGCCGGATTTGCGTGCAAACGGGCGCAATAACAGCAGGCTGATGCCATTGAGCAGCCAGGCCAGGGGGTAGAGGATTTTCAGCGGCACGCCCAGCAATGTATTGCCAAAGCCCAGCACTGCTTGCGGGTGACGGGTGGCCAGGGTGCGGGGCAGGTAGTCGGCCAGCACCAGCAGCCCTGCGCAGGAAATCAGCCAGCCCAGCCAGGGCCCGTTCTCTGCCCAGGCATAGATCGCCAGCAGGGTGCAAAGAATCACCACGGCGGCGCGGCACAGGCTGTTGCACAGGATCAGGCTATGGCGCGGGAAACTCAGGCGTGCAGCCGCCTTGTCGCCCTGGCGTGTGCCTGGGCGCAGGGCCAGCAGGTGTTGTTGTGCAGCTTCTATGGCAGTAAACAGCGCCGCCCACAAAATCAGCAGGGCAATTACGGCGAGCATCGGCCCTAAGGGCAAGTTGTCCATGATCACTGCCCGTCAGATATGCAGGATGTATTCGCGAACCAGCTTGCTGCCGAAATAGGCCAGCATCAACAGGCAGAAACCGGCCAGGGTCCAGCGGATGGCCTTGTGCCCGCGCCAGCCGAGGCGGTTGCGCCCCCACAACAGCACGCTGAACACCACCCACGCCAGGCACGCCAGCAAGGTTTTATGCACCAGGTGCTGGGCAAACAGGTTTTCGACGAACAGCCAGCCGGAGATCAGCGACAGCGACAGCAGGGTCCAGCCGGCCCACAGAAACCCGAACAGCAGGCTTTCCATGGTTTGCAGGGGCGGGAAGTTCTTGATCAGCCCCGACGGGTGCTTGTGCTTGAGCTGGTGATCCTGCAGCAGCAGCAGCAGGGCCTGGAACACCGCGATGGTGAACATGCCGTAGGCGAGGATCGACAGCAGGATGTGGGCGAGGATGCCCGGCTCCTCGTCGATCACCTGTACGGTGCCGGTGGGGGTGAACTGCGCCAGCAGCACCGTCAGCATTCCCAGGGGGAATAGCAGCACCAGCAGGTTCTCCACCGGAATCCGGTAGCAGGCCAGCAGCGTCAGCGCGATGACGGCCGCGGCGATCAGGCTGGCGGCGCTGAAAAAGTCCAGGCCCAGGCCAACCGGGGTCATCAGGTGGGTGAACAGGCTGGCGGCATGGGCCAGCAGGGCCAGCACGCCAAGGCCGACGAGCAGACGTTTGTCCGCTTTGGTGCCTTGGGCCAGACGAGTGCCCTGATAGAGGGTCGCAGCGGCATACAAAATGGCGGCGGCGAGGCTGGGTAGCAAACTGGGTGACAAGGGGAGCATAAATCCTGGTAGGCAAGCCCGAAAGGCGTTGAGTTTGGCACACACCTGCGTTGCACGAAAGACTCCCGCGCCAGACAGCGGGTGTGCATGGGCGCAGTCTTCGCTATAATCCGCGACCTGCCCACGCCGCAGGCTCGGCGAACGCTGTTTTTAATAGCGATTTCCCCCAGCCTGGGCCGCCATTACCTCGGTCTACCTGCATTTCGATGAGTAGGGCCTGAAAGGATCGCGCATGTTTGAAAACTTGACTGACCGTCTCTCGCAGACGCTGCGCCACGTTACCGGCAAGGCCAAGCTGACCGAGGACAATATTAAAGACACCCTGCGTGAAGTGCGCATGGCGTTGCTGGAAGCCGACGTGGCCTTGCCAGTGGTGAAGGACTTCGTCAACTCGGTCAAGGAGCGTGCGGTCGGCACCGAAGTGTCCCGCAGCCTGACCCCGGGCCAGGCCTTCGTGAAGATCGTCCAGGCCGAACTCGAAAGCCTGATGGGCGCGGCCAACGAAGACCTGAACCTCAGTGCCGTGCCGCCAGCCGTCGTGCTGATGGCAGGTTTGCAGGGTGCGGGTAAAACCACCACCGCCGGCAAACTGGCGCGCTTCCTTAAAGAGCGCAAGAAGAAATCCGTGATGGTGGTGTCGGCCGACGTATACCGTCCGGCAGCCATCAAGCAGTTGGAAATGCTCGCGGGAGAAGTGGGCGTGACCTTCTTCCCGTCCGACCTGAGCCAGAAGCCGGTCGACATCGCCAACGCCGCTATTAAAGAAGCCAAGCTCAAGTTCATCGACGTGGTCATCGTCGATACCGCCGGTCGCCTGCACATCGACGAAGAGATGATGGGCGAGATCAAGGCGCTGCATGCCGCGATCAACCCGGTCGAGACCCTGTTCGTGGTCGACGCCATGACCGGCCAGGATGCGGCCAACACCGCCAAGGCCTTTGGTGACGCACTGCCGCTGACCGGCGTGATCCTCACCAAGGTCGACGGCGACGCCCGTGGCGGTGCCGCGCTGTCGGTACGTGCCATCACTGGCAAGCCGATCAAGTTCATCGGTATGGGCGAGAAGAGCGAAGCGCTCGAGCCGTTCCACCCTGAGCGTATCGCCTCGCGCATCCTCGGCATGGGTGACGTGCTCAGCCTGATCGAGCAGGCCGAAGCCACGCTCGACAAGGACAAGGCCGACAAACTGGCCAAGAAGCTGAAGAAGGGCAAGGGCTTCGACCTCGAAGACTTCCGCGACCAGCTGCAACAGATGAAGAACATGGGCGGCCTCGGCGGCCTGATGGACAAGCTGCCTAACATCGGCGGTGTGAACCTGGCGCAAATGGGCAACGCCCAGGGCGCGGCAGAGAAGCAGTTCAAGCAGATGGAAGCCATCATCAACTCCATGACCCCGGCCGAGCGCCGCGACCCTGAGCTGATCAGCGGTTCGCGCAAGCGCCGGATCGCCATGGGTTCCGGCACCCAGGTGCAGGACATCGGTCGCTTGATCAAGCAACACAAGCAGATGCAGAAGATGATGAAGAAATTCTCCGCCAAGGGCGGTATGGCCAAGATGATGCGCGGCATGGGCGGTATGTTGCCCGGCGGCGGCATGCCTAAAATGTAAAGTATTCGAGCGTAAGCCTTGCTTGCGCTCCGCCCCACAAGGATGTGGGATCTCCAGCAAACCCGCCGTTGGCGGGCGCTGACTCGCCGTTTTAACCGACGGCTCTATAGCAGATCTGAATGGCACGCTGATAGGCGCCAGAAAAAGACATTTGCAAAAGTCCGGATATTCCTTAGAATATGCGGCCTTTCGGGCACCTATGCCCGCTGTGCATTTAGATTTGCAGCACCGACTACAGGAACGATGTTCACATGCTAACAATCCGTCTTGCCCTTGGCGGCTCCAAAAAGCGCCCGTTTTACCACTTGACCGTAACCGACAGCCGCAACCCGCGTGACGGTTCGCACAAGGAACAGGTTGGTTTCTTCAACCCTGTTGCTCGTGGTCAAGAAGTTCGTCTGTCCGTGAACCAAGAGCGCGTAGCCTACTGGCTGAGCGTTGGCGCACAGCCATCCGAGCGCGTTGCAAAACTGTTGAAGGACTCGGCTAAGGCCGCAGCCTGAGCAATATGAACGCGACGCCAGCTGTTGCTGATGATTTGATCGTTATCGGCAAGATTTACTCTGTTCATGGCGTTCGCGGCGAAGTGAAGGTGTATTCCTTTACTGATCCGACTGAAAACCTGTTGCAGTACAAGACCTGGACGCTCAAGCGCGAAGGGAGTGTGAAACAGGTAGAGCTGGTCAGTGGACGCGGGAGCGACAAGTTCCTGGTCGCAAAGCTCAAGGGTCTTGATGATCGTGAAGAAGCTCGTCTTCTGGCCGGTTATGAGATCTGCGTGCCGCGCAACCTGTTCCCTGAATTGACCGACGGCGAGTACTACTGGTACCAGCTGGAAGGTCTGAAGGTTATTGATCAACTCGGGCAATTGCTGGGGAAAATCGATCATCTTCTGGAAACCGGCGCCAATGATGTAATGGTGGTCAAGCCTTGCGCTGGCAGCCTGGATGACCGTGAACGCCTGTTGCCCTATACCGAGCAATGCGTGTTGGCCGTCGACCTGGCAGCGGGCGAGATGAAGGTGGAATGGGACGCGGACTTCTAAGCGTGGCTAATTTGCGCATTGAAGTGATCAGTTTGTTTCCCGAGATGTTTTCCGCCATCAGCGAGTACGGCATCACCAGTCGGGCGGTGAAACAGGGGCTGTTGCAGCTCACCTGTTGGAACCCGCGAGACTACACGACGGATCGACATCACACTGTGGACGATCGCCCATTTGGCGGTGGCCCGGGCATGGTGATGAAGATCAAGCCCCTGGAAGATGCGTTGGTTCAGGCCAAGGCAGCCGCCGGGGAGAAGGCGAAGGTAATTTACCTGTCCCCTCAAGGCCGTCAGCTGAAACAGGCGGCGGTACGCGAACTGGCGAATGAGGAAAGTTTGATCCTGATTGCCGGTCGCTATGAAGGCATTGACGAGCGTTTTATTGAAGCTCATGTCGATGAAGAGTGGTCGATTGGGGACTATGTCCTGTCTGGCGGCGAGCTGCCGGCGATGGTCCTGATAGATGCGGTTACACGACTGCTGCCCGGAGCTTTAGGGCATGCGGACTCCGCGGAGGAAGATTCCTTCACGGATGGTTTGCTGGATTGCCCGCACTACACCCGTCCGGAGGTGTATGTGGATCAGCGTGTTCCCGACGTATTGCTAAGTGGCAATCACGCACACATCCGGCGTTGGCGTTTACAGCAGTCCCTTGGTCGGACCTATGAACGACGCGCCGATCTTCTGGAAAGCCGCTCGCTTTCTGGAGAAGAGAAGAAGCTGCTCGAGGAATACATCCTCGCGCGGGACGATAGTTAACAACGTATCGATGGTAGGTCCATTGACTTACCTTAGGAGCACAGCATGACTAACAAAATCATCCTTGCACTCGAAGCAGAGCAGATGACCAAAGAGATCCCTACCTTTGCCCCGGGCGACACTATTGTCGTTCAGGTGAAAGTGAAGGAAGGCGACCGTTCGCGTCTGCAAGCGTTCGAAGGCGTGGTAATCGCCAAGCGTAACCGTGGTGTGAACAGTGCTTTCACTGTTCGTAAAATCTCCAACGGTGTTGGCGTAGAGCGTACTTTCCAGACCTACAGCCCGCAAATCGATAGCATGGCCGTCAAGCGTCGCGGTGACGTACGTAAAGCCAAGCTGTACTACCTGCGTGACCTGTCCGGTAAAGCAGCTCGCATCAAGGAAAAACTGGCTTAAGTCCAGCTTCCCGATGCAGAAAAAAGCAGCCTACGGGCTGCTTTTTTGTGCCTGAAATTTGCCTATCTACCGGTATTGACCCATGACCACCCGCCTCGAAGAAATCCAGCGCCGCACCGACCTGTCGGTCACCCACGTGACCAAGGCCGTGTTCCCGCCCACCACCAACCACCACAACACCCTGTTCGGCGGCACTGCCTTGGCATGGATGGACGAAGTGTCGTTCATCACCGCCACGCGTTTCTGCCGCTTGCCTTTGGTGACGGTCTCCACCGACCGTATCGACTTCAACCACGCGATCCCGGCCGGCTCTATCGTTGAGCTGATCGGCCGGGTGATCAAGGTCGGCAACACCAGCCTCAAGGTCGAAGTGGAAGTGTTCGTGGAGAGCATGAGCGCGGATGGCCGTGAAAAGGCGATCCAGGGCGTGTTCAGCTTCGTCGCGATTGACGCAGATAAACGCCCTGTCCCGGTATTGCCTGGGTTTGTTGACTGATTACTCGGCGGTGCTGGCCTGCGGTTGAATCACTGCCAGCAAGGTCCAGCCCGCTACAGGCTTCAAGTGGCTCTCGGGCGAGACCACGTGCACCCAGCCGCTGGTATCCCGAGCAAACAGCAAGGTAGCGCGCTCCCCGTGCAGCGCCTGGTATTGCTCCCAGCCAAAGCCGTCGGTGAGGCTGGTGCTGTACAGCTCGGCGCCTTGGCCCAGCAGGCTGGCCAATTTGGTGTAGCTCAAGGGTTGGCTGCCCAGCAAGTGGCCACGGTGTTCATGGCTGGCCTTGTGCTTGTCGGTGCGACGGTTTTCCTGGCTGCTGGCCAGAGCGAACAGGCGATGGCCGAAGTCATGGCGAAAACGCATGGTGGCCAAGGCATTCAGTTCGCCAGAAGGCGAGAGCGCGAGCAGATGCCCCAGGCCGACCAGGTCCAGATGGGACTCGGCATGCTGGGAGGCCGGGTTGCCGAAGTAGGTGGGCAAGCCTTCCATACGACTGGCGCGGATGTTTTCCCAGCTTGAGTCGGTCAGCAGTACGCGGCTGCCCAGTTGCTGCAATGCCTTACCGAGCGCCCGCGCCGGGCCGTTCGCACCCACGATCAGGAAGCCGCTGGGCGCCGGCTCAGCGACTTTGAGCAGGCGGGCCAAGGGGCGTGCCGTGGCGCTTTGCAGCACGACGGTGCCGATGATCACCGCGAAGGTCAGCGGCACCAGCAATAACGCGCCTTCGTGGCCGGCCTCATCCAGGCGGATCGCAAAGATCGCTGACACCGCCGCCGCCACGATACCCCGTGGGGCGATCCAGGCCAGCAGCGCGCGCTCGCGCCAGTTCAGCCCGGAGCCAAAGGTCGAAAGCGCCACGTTCAATGGGCGTGCAATGAATTGGATGATCAACAGCAGGATCAACACAAACGGGCCCAGGGCGATCATGGCGTTCAGGTCCAGGCGTGCCGCCAGGAGGATAAACAGCCCGGAAATCAGCAACACGCTGAGGTTTTCCTTGAAGTGCAGGATGTGCCGTACATCCACGCCTTTCATGTTCGCCATCCACATGCCCATCAGCGTGACCGCCAGCAGGCCGGACTCATGCATCACCTGGTTGGAGGCGATGAAGATGCCCAGCACGCCCGCCAGCGTCGCCAGGTTATGCAGGTATTCCGGCAACCACTGGCGGCGCATGATCTGCCCCAGTACCCAGCCACCGGCGATGCCGAACAGGCTGCCGCAAAGGATAACGCCGCCGAAGGTCAGCAGGCTGTGGCTCAAACCGTCGCCCGATGCACTGGCGATGATAAAGCTATACACCACTACCGCGAGCAGTGCGCCAATCGGGTCGATGACGATGCCTTCCCAACGCAGGATATTGGCGATGGAGGCTTTGGGGCGTACCACGCGCAGCATGGGTACGATCACGGTTGGCCCGGTCACCAGTGTCAGGGTGCCGAACAGCAGCGCCAGCATCCAGTCGAAACCCAGCAGCCAGTGGGTGGCCAGGGTGATCACTGCCCAGGTCGAGAGTGCGCCGACGGTGACCAGTCGGTGGACGACGCTGCCGATTTCCTTCCATTCCGATAGGTGCAGGGTCAGGCTGCCTTCAAACAGAATCAGCGCCACCGCCAACGACACCAACGGCATCAACAGTGGGCCGAACATTTCCTGCGGGTCGAGCCATCCGAGTATCGGCCCTGCCAGAATCCCGCTCAGCAGAAGAAACAGAATCGCCGGCAGTTTCAGGCGCCAGGCCAGCCACTGGCAGCCGAGTGCGGCCACGCCAATGCCGCCAAAAGCCAACAAAATCTGTTGTTCGTTCATTAAAGCTTCCTGTTCCTTGAATTAGCGGGCTATGAAAGACTAATGGCTCTTGCCACAGTTCACTAAATAATTCGCGTATTGCCTTGTGCTGCGTTGCTTGAGTGCCCATGCCTGCCATAGACCATCCCCTGATCGACCGCTTCCTCGACGCCCTCTGGTTAGAAAAAGGCCTGTCGGACAACACACGCCAGGCGTACCGCAGTGACCTGGCGCTGTTCAACGGCTGGCTGCAGGAGAAAAACCTAGAACTGATCAATGCCGGGCGCGAGCTGATCCTCGATCACCTGGCCTGGCGCCTGGAGCAGAACTACAAACCGCGCTCCACCGCGCGATTTCTCTCCGGTGTACGTGGCTTTTATCGCTACCTGCTGCGGGAAAAACTCATTGCCGTCGACCCGACCCTGCAAATCGACATGCCGCAACTCGGCAGGCCGTTGCCCAAGTCCTTGTCGGAAGCCGACGTCGAGGCCTTGCTCGCGGCCCCGGACCTGAGCGAGGCCATCGGCCAGCGCGACCGCGCCATGCTGGAGGTGCTGTATGCCTGCGGCCTGCGCGTGACCGAACTGATCAGCCTGACGCTGGAACAGGTCAACCTGCGCCAGGGCGTGTTGCGCGTGATGGGCAAGGGCAGCAAGGAGCGGCTGGTGCCCATGGGCGAGGAGGCGATTGTGTGGGTCGAGCGCTACATGCGCGATGCGCGCCACGAACTGCTCGGCGGGCGCCCCAGCGACGTGCTGTTTCCCAGCCAGCGCGGCGAGCAGATGACCCGCCAGACCTTCTGGCACCGCATCAAGCACCAGGCCAAAGTGGCCGGGATCGGCAAGGCGCTGTCGCCCCACACCCTGCGCCATGCGTTCGCCACCCACTTGCTCAACCACGGCGCGGATTTGCGCGTGGTGCAAATGCTGCTGGGGCACAGCGACTTATCCACAACCCAGATCTACACCCATGTGGCACGCGCACGTTTGCAGGACATGCACGCCAAGCATCACCCACGCGGATAAAACCGTCAGAAATGGCCCATTTTACCTGTCGCGGGCTGCCCTCCCGCCCAACTGTGGTAGGCTTTGCCGGTTCGCAAAGGGGACGGCATCCATTGTGGTCCAGATCAGTATTCTGCTCCCGTCCCTGCCTCTGCCTTCAGGAGTTCCCATGCGCTTGACCCAGATTATTGCCGCCGCAGCCATTGCGTTGGTTTCCACCTTTGCGCTCGCCGATGATGCGGCCGAGCAGACCATCCGCAAGAGCCTGGCGAACCTGGCGCTCGACACGCCTATCGAAAGCATCAGCGCCAGCCCCATGGCCGGCCTGTACGAAGTCAAGCTCAAGGGCAGCCGCGTGCTGTACGCCAGTGCCGATGGCCAGTACATCGTCCAGGGCTACCTGTTCCAGCTCAAGGACGGCAAGCCGGTCAACCTGACCGAGAAGGCCGAGCGCCTGGGCGTGTCCAAGCTGATCAACGGCATCCCGGTGGCTGAAACCGTGGTTTACCCCGCCATTGGCGAAACCAAGACCCACATCACCGTGTTCACTGACACCACGTGCCCGTACTGCCACAAGCTGCACGCTGAAATCCCGGCGCTGAACAAGCTGGGCGTGGAAGTGCGCTACGTTGCCTTCCCGCGCCAGGGCCTGGGTTCGCCGGGTGACGAGCAGTTGCAGGCAGTGTGGTGCTCGGCCGACAAGAAAGCGGCCATGGACAAGATGGTCGATGGCAAGGAAATCAAGTCGGCCAAATGCGCCAACCCGGTTTCCAAGCAGTTCGCCCTGGGCCAGTCCATTGGTGTGAACGGTACACCGGCCATCGTTTTGGCCGACGGCCAGGTGATTCCGGGCTACCAGCCGGCGCCGCAAGTTGCCAAACTGGCACTGGGTGCCAAGTAAGCATTTATCGTTGAGCCTTTGACGATCATGGCCCGCCGAACCGTCGGCGGGTCATTAATTGAGAGCCGCAGTTGTGCGGCTGTTTTCACGGCCGACCTAGCGTCGGCCGTTTCATGGGGAGTTCTTCAGTGAAACCGGTCAAAGTAGGCATCTGTGGGTTAGGGACCGTCGGTGGCGGTACCTTCAACGTACTTCAGCGTAACGCTGAAGAAATTTCCCGCCGCGCAGGTCGCGGGATTGAAGTGGCGCAGATTGCCACGCGTTCGCCAAAGCCTCAGTTCGAAACGACCGGTATTGCGATTACCAACGATGTGTTCGCCGTGGCCACCAACCCTGAGATCGATATCGTTATCGAGCTGGTGGGCGGTTACACCGTGGCCCGCGAGCTGGTGCTCAAGGCCATCGAGAACGGTAAGCACGTGGTCACCGCCAACAAGGCGCTGATCGCCGTGCACGGCAACGAGATCTTCGCCAAGGCCCGCGAGAAGGGCGTGATCGTGGCGTTCGAAGCCGCGGTGGCCGGTGGTATCCCGGTGATCAAGGCGATCCGTGAAGGCCTGTCCGCCAACCGCATCAACTGGGTGGCCGGCATCATCAACGGCACCGGTAACTTCATCCTCACCGAAATGCGCGAGAAGGGCCGTACCTTCGAAGACGTGCTGGCCGAAGCCCAGGCCCTGGGTTACGCCGAAGCCGACCCGACCTTCGACGTGGAAGGCATCGACGCGGCCCACAAGCTGACCATCCTGGCGTCCATCGCCTTTGGTATCCCGCTGCAGTTTGACAAGGCCTACACCGAAGGCATCACCAAGTTGACCACCGCCGACGTCAACTACGCCGAAGCCCTGGGCTACCGCATCAAGCACCTGGGCGTGGCGCGCAGCACCGCGGCGGGCATCGAGTTGCGTGTGCACCCGACGCTGATCCCGGCCGACCGCCTGATCGCCAACGTCAACGGCGTGATGAACGCGGTGATGGTCAACGGCGACGCAGCCGGTTCCACCCTGTTCTACGGCGCCGGTGCCGGCATGGACCCGACAGCGTCGTCGGTGATCGCCGACCTGGTGGACGTGGTTCGCGCCATGACCAGCGACCCGGAAAACCGCGTGCCGCACCTGGCCTTCCAGCCGGACTCGCTGTCGGCCCATCCGATCCTGCCGATCGAAGCCTGCGAAAGTGCCTACTACCTGCGCATCCAGGCCCAGGACCATCCAGGCGTGTTGGCCCAGGTGGCCAGCATCCTGTCGGAGCGCGGTATCAACATCGAGTCGATCATGCAGAAGGAAGTCGAGGAGCAAAACGGCCAGGTGCCGATGATCCTGCTGACCCACCGCGTGCTCGAACAGCACATCAACGATGCCATCCACGCCCTGGAAGCCTTGCAAGGCGTAGTGGGCCCGGTGGTGCGGATTCGCGTTGAACACTTGAACTAACCGATTTGTTCCAGGGGCCCCGTCCATTCGGCGGCCCCTGTTCGAGAATGTTTTAGAGGAGCCAGTCATGCGTTATATCAGCACCCGCGGCCAGGCACCGGCCCTGAATTTCGAAGACGTTCTGCTGGCAGGCCTTGCCACCGACGGCGGCCTGTATGTGCCGGAAAACCTGCCACGCTTCACCCAGGAAGAAATCGCTTCCTGGGCCGGCCTGCCGTATCACGAGCTGGCTTTCCGAGTGATGCGCCCGTTCGTGACCGGTAGCATTCCGGATGCGGACTTCAAGAAGATTCTGGAAGAAACCTACGGCGTGTTTTCCCACAACGCCATCGCGCCCCTGCGCCAACTGAATGGCAATGAGTGGGTGCTGGAGCTGTTCCACGGCCCGACCCTGGCGTTCAAGGACTTCGCCCTGCAACTGCTGGGTCGCCTGCTCGACTACGTGCTGGAAAAGCGCGGCGAGCGCGTGGTGATCATCGGCGCCACCTCCGGCGATACCGGCTCGGCGGCCATCGAAGGGTGCAAGCACTGCGAAAACGTCGACATCTTCATCCTGCACCCGCACAAGCGTGTGTCCGAAGTGCAGCGTCGCCAGATGACCACCATCTTCGGTGAGAACATCCACAACATCGCCATCGAAGGCAACTTCGACGACTGCCAGGAAATGGTCAAGAACAGCTTCGCTGACCAGAGCTTCCTCAAGGGCACGCGCCTGGTGGCGGTGAACTCGATCAACTGGGCGCGGATCATGGCCCAGATCGTCTACTACTTCCACGCTTCGCTGCAGTTGGGTGGCCCGGCGCGTTCAGTGTCGTTCTCGGTGCCTACCGGCAACTTCGGCGATATTTTTGCCGGTTACCTGGCGCGTAACATGGGCCTGCCGATCAACCAGTTGATCGTCGCCACCAACCGCAACGACATCCTGCATCGCTTCATGAGCGGCAACCAGTACGTGAAGGAAACCCTGCACGCCACGCTGTCGCCGTCCATGGACATCATGGTGTCGTCGAACTTCGAACGCCTGCTGTTCGACATGCACGGTCGCAACGGCGCAGCCCTGGCCGAGTTGATGAACAGCTTCAAGCAAGGTGGCGGTTTCAGCGTCGAGCAAGAGCGCTGGACCGAAACCCGCAAGCTGTTCGACTCCCTGGCCGTGGATGATGCCCAGACCTGCGAAACCATCGCGCAGGTCTATGCCGAGACCGGCGAAGTGCTTGACCCGCACACGGCCATCGGCGTGAAAGCCGCCCGTGAATGCCGCCGCAGCCTGGATATTCCAATGGTGATCCTCGGTACCGCGCACCCGGTCAAGTTCCCGGAAGCGGTGGAGAAGGCCGGCATTGGCAAGGCCCTGGAGTTGCCGGAGCATTTGACCGACCTGTTCGAGCGCGAAGAGCGCTGCACTGTGTTGGCCAACGACCTGAAGGCGGTGCAGGCGTTCGTCAGCCAGCATGGCAATCGGGGCAAGCCGCTCTGATCGACAGGGCTGCCTGAAGGCCGAGGGGCATCTTTGTGCTGCCCATCGATCCAAAATGTGGGAGCGGGCTTGCTCGCGAATGAGGTGGATCAGTCACACATTCAGTGACTGACACAGCGCTTTCGCGAGCAAGCCCGCTCCCACATTCGAGACGGTTTCATCCACCCAAGACATGGTGGGGCAACAGTCAGCTTTTTTTGCAGTCGGCCAAGCCCGTCCTCGTGACGGGCTTTTTCATTTTGGCGAGCCATACTTGCCCATTCGCCCAATCAAGGAAACCCAACCGGTGCAGGTGTTGATCCAATGGACGTTGAAGCTGGTGTGCCTGTTGTGGCTCACCCAGGTACCCATGAGCCTGGCCGCTGTCAGCCTGCCGTTCAAACTGGTGCCGGCGTTTATCGCGCTTGAACCTATGCCCCTGGCGCCGACCGAGCAGCAGTGGTTGGCGGCGCATCGGACATTGAAGGTGGGCATCTCGATAGATGACTACCAGCCCATCGACATCACCCGCGACCGCAATCGCTACCAGGGCATCAGCGCCGATTACTTGAGCCTCGTCGGCGCGCGGCTGGGTGTGCCCATGCAAGTGCTCGGCTTCTCCGAGCGCGCCCAGGCGGTCGAAGCGCTGCGCAACGGCACCATCGATATTCTCACCAGTGCCAATGGCTACGAGCGTGACGTACCCGGCCTGCAGTTCACCCCGGACTACATGCCCGACCGTTCAGTGGTGGTGCTGCGCCGCGACGATACCCAAGGCGACGACCTGGCCGGCAAAAAGCTGGTGTTGCTCGACGGCTACGCCAACGTGCAGAAGGTTCACGCGGCGTATCCGGACAGCCACATCATGCTCGCGCCCAACCTCTACAGCGGCCTCGAAGCCTTGAAGCAGGGCGACGTCGATGCGTTTATCGGCAATGAAGTGATCGTGCGCGCCTATAAATCGCTGCGGCCTTACCTGGGGTTGCAGATCAAGGAGCAAAGCCGGCTGGCTCCCATCGGATTTGCCTTCGCCACCCGCCAGGCAGATCCGTTGTTGGGGGCCATGATGAATCGCGCGCTGGCAAGCCTCGACGAGTCGGTGCAGCGCGAAATCCTCGCGCGCTGGACCACCGGGCTCGGTGTCGGCATCAGTGGTGAGCGCATTGCGTTGTCGACATCGGAACGGGCCTGGGTGCGCGAGCATCCCCATGTCGTGGTAGTGGCCCAGCAAATGTCGCCTTATATCTTCAGGGACAAGGACGGCCGCTGGGTTGGCTTGAATGTCGACCTGTTGAACCGCATCTCGCGTATGACCGGTTTGCAGTTCATTTATGAAGAGGTGGGTTCTACCGCGCAAACCCTGGAATGGCTAGAAACCGGCCGGGCGCAGATGAACACCACCCTGGCGGTGAATCAGGAGCGCAATGCGCTGCTCAACTTCAGCCATGGTTTTGGCGGCTCCGGCTGGGTGTTTATCGAACGTGCCGATGCCGCGCCCCTGATGGGCTTGAACCAGTTGGACGGCAAGGTGCTGGCATTGCCGGCGCGCCACGTCATGGAGAGCCAGATTCGCCATGACCACCCGCGCATCAAGTTGCGCCTGGTAGACAATTACACCCAGGCCCGTGAGCTGGTACGACGGGGCGAGGCCGCCGCCACGATACAGACTGAAGTGGAAGTGCAGAGTTACGCGCAGGACGGCTTGCGTATGGGCCGCAGTGTCGACGGTCAGTGGTCGTCCAACTGCCTGTCGGTACGCAAGGACCAGCCTGAATTGCTGAACATTCTGAACAAAGCCCTGGAGGCGTTGCCGGTGGCTGAGTTGAGTGCCTTGCGCCTGCGCTGGATCGGTGCCGTGACGATTCCCCCGCCCGTCTGGCAGCGTGTACCGCCCTGGGCTTATTGGACGATGGCCACGGCGCTGCTGTTCGTGTTGGTGTCGTTGGTGTGGAACAGCCGGCTCAAGCGCCAGATCCGCCAACGGCTGGAGGCCGAGCAACGGCTCAATGATCAACTGGCGTTCAAGCGTGCATTGCTCGACGGTATGCCCAACCCGCTGTTCGTTCGCGACCTGGACGGGCGTCTGGTGACCTGCAATAAAAGTTATGAACAGCAATTGGCAACCCGGCTGGAGCTGATCCAGGGCCTGACGCTGATGGAAAGCAAGGTGGTGCCCGACGCCACGGCGGCGCGCCTGCACGAAGGGCACATGGAGCAATTGGCCACGCAGCAGCCGTTGTTTGTCGACCGGCAATTGGAGCTCAATGGCGGCACTTATCACGTCTATCAGTGGACCGTGCCCTTTTTCGACGCTCAGGGCCGCTTGCAGGGGTTGTTGGGCGGCTGGATCGATATCAACGAACGCAAAGACCTGGAGCGCCAGCTGATGGACGCCCGCCAGGCCGCCGATGAGGCGAACTACGCCAAAAGTGCATTTCTCTCGGCCTTGAGCCATGAGATTCGCACCCCCATGACCGCCATCATTGGCTTGCTCGAACTGGAGCAAGAGCGTTGCCTGGCAAGCGGCCAGCCGGTTTCCGAGGCGCTGCAAGTGGCCCATCGTTCGGCGCGCGAGCTGATTGCGCTGATGGGCGACAGCCTGGACTTGGCCAAGATTGAGGCCGGCCACCTGCAACTGGCGCCACAGACCACCGAGCTCAAGGGTTTTTTCGAGGGTATCCAGAGTCTGTTCGAAGCCACCGCGCAACAGAAGGGTCTGCATCTGACCCTGGCGTTTGATCCGGCTGCTCAGGGCTATTACTGGTTCGACCCGCTGCGGTTACGCCAGGTGATGCACAACCTGTTGGGCAATGCGCTCAAATTCACCGAGCGGGGCGGGGTTCACCTCAGCGTGACCTGCCAGCGGGATGAACGCGATAGCGAATACCTGCACCTGTGCGTCAAGGACAGTGGCCCGGGCATCAGCGCCGAGCAACAGCCGCGGGTGTTCAAGCCATTTACCCAGGTAAGCGCTTTGACCGCCGCGCAGCATGGCGGCACCGGGCTGGGCCTGAGTATCTGCAAGCAACTGGTGGAATTGATGGGCGGGAGCATTCACCTCGACAGCGCGGTGGGCGAGGGGACGGTGGTGTGCATTGACCTGCGCCTGGACCGGGTCAGCACCGATGATGTGCCGGCAACGCCCACCGCGACGTTGTCACCGACGGGGCGTAGCCTGTCGGTGCTGGTGGTGGATGATTTGGCGGCCAACCGCCTGGTGCTGGCGCAGCAGTTGCAGTTCCTCGGTCACCAGGTGGTCGCCCTGGAGTCGGCCGAGGCCGCGTTGCAACGCTGGCGTGAGCAGCGTTTTGACGTGCTGGTCACCGATTGCCAGATGCCCGGCATGTCCGGCTATGCCTTGAGCGCGGCGATCCGGCGCCTCGAAGCCGAGGAGCAACGGCCTCGTAGCGCGCTGGTGGGTTGCACCGCGAACGCCATGAAAGATGAACAACGCCGCTGCGAGGACGCCGGTATGGATGAACTGCTGGTCAAGCCCGTGACTCTGGAACACTGGACCCAAGTGTTGGCCCGTGTGGCGCCCCAGCGTTCGTTCGATATCCAGGCCCTGCGCACCATGACCCAGGCCGACGGGCCGGTGCTACAGAGCATGTTGCAGGAACTGGCCAAGAGCCTGGACCACGAACACGAGGTATTGGCGGGCGCCTTGGCCGAGCGTGACATGGCACGCTTGAACGCATCGCTGCATCGGCTCAAGGGCATTTGCTCCTTGGTGGACGCACTGCCACTCGCCAAGGCCTGTGTCGCCCTCGAGCAGTGCGCCCGTGAGCAGCGCGGCGCCGAGCTTGAAGCACCCTGGTTGCGCTTGTCCGAGGTGCTCAAGGCGTTTCGTCGCGACCTGCAACCCTATCTGGATGCCTGACACCCTTATGCCGGTCAGCTAAGCGAGCGCACTGCTCAACGCAACGAAGATCCCCTGTGGGAGCTGGCTTGCCTGCGAAGACGGCCTAGCAGCCGACACAGTTGGATTGTGTACATATCCATTCCTGCGGTAACGGCCACC
>NZ_LYSO01000068.1:0-32727 GCF_001728935.1 Pseudomonas sp. AP42 | reverse complement strand
GAGCGGAACCCTAAGTGGCCGTTACCGCAGCAATGGATATGTACACGCTCCAACTGTGTTGACTGCCAGGCCGCCTTCGCGAGCAAGCCCGCTCCCACAGTTGGATCGTTGGGTGTCAGGTAAATTTGGTCGGCTGTGAGGCCGTCATCGCAGGCAAGCCAGCACATTTGACCTTGGCTCAATGGCGCCTCAGTGCTGGCTCTTGTGATCCAGCGCAGCATAGAAGTTGGCGCTCTGTTGCAGGTACTTCTGGGTATAGGCCGTGACACTGGATTTTTTGCCGGAGACTTCCACGCTGGCAGCGGCAGGCAGTGCCACAGTGGCGGAAACAGCAGAAGCAGCAATGATCGAGAAGAGATTGAAATTCATGGCGGTAACCCTTGTGTGCGTTTGGTTGGGTGGCCTGTGAAGGCCTTGGAACCCAACTTACGCCCGAGGGTTGAACCTTAGAAATGCTTTGAAACAGTAGCCGTTATCACTGCGATTAATACAAAGGCTCAGGCCCCGCATTGCGGGGCCTGTGGCTTATTGACGCACCAGAAACTTGAGGTCGCTGGGGGCATCGATCGGCAATTTCTGCACGGTTTTACCCAGCAGGCCGGTGTTGGGGTCGCGTTCGACCACCACGATTTCATTGCTTTTCTGGTTGGCGACCAGCAGGAACTTGCCGCTCGGGTCGAGGCTGAACTCACGCGGATGGTCGCCTTCGACAGAGCGCCGCTGGATTTCCTTGAGGTGCGCGGTGGCCGGGTCGATGCTGAACACCAGCATCTGATTGGCCGTGCCACGGTTGCTCACGTACAGGAATTTGCCGTCGTTTGACGCATGCAACGCCGCACCGGCCTTGTCGGACACCGGTTGGCCGGCGGCATAGTCCACCAACTGGGTTTGCTTAAGCTTGCCGTCGTTGTAGTCGAACACGGCCACCTGGGCGCTCATCTCAGTGGTCAGCCAGGCGTGTTTGCCGTCCGCGCTGAACAGCAAGTGACGCGGGCCGCTGCCCGGTGGCAGCTGCACCGACGCCGGGTTGGCCGCGGTGAGTGGCAGCTCGTGATTGGCCTTGGGGTCGTAGCGGTAGGCAAATACCTTGTCTGCGCCCAGGTCCTGCACGAATACATACTTGCCGTCCGGCGATGACACCACCGAATGCACATGGTTGGACGCCTGGCGCTCCGGGTTCACGCGGCTGGCCGGGTGCCCGCTCAACTGCACCGGCGCCGACAGCTTGCCACTGGCATCCACCGGCAAGATCGCCAAGCTGCCACCCGGGTCTTCCACCACCGAATAGTTGGCGACGAACAGGTAACGTCCATCGGCGGCCACGCTGGAATGGGTGGGCTCATTGCCCAGGCTCTGCACCTGGTTGATCAGGGTCAGCTGGTGATTCTGCGGGTCGATGCTGTAGCTGCTGACACGCCCCACCGGGTCTTCCTGGCCCGGGCCGTTTTCATTGACCACGAACAACTGCTTCTGGTCTTTGGAAATCGTCAGCCAGGAAGGGTTGGCGGTTTTCGCCGCCAGCACCGGCTTGCCGTTGAACTGCCCGGTGCGGCTGTCGAACTGCAGGCGGTAAATACCCTCGCTGCTACCGGCGGTGTAGCTGCCCACCAGCAGTTCATGCACATCGCTGGGTGCGGCCTGTACCGACATCGCACCGACACTGCCAGCCATCAGCAGGGGCCAGAATTTACGCATCATCATCCGCTTCGTCCTCATTGTTATTGGTGCCGGTGAAGGCGCTCATGCAGATCAAGCGGTGCTCGCCCGACTCACCGGTAAGGGTCCAGCTTTGCAGCGTGTCGTCAAATGTGGCGGCGTCCACCTGCGCCGTTGTGAAGCTCCAGCGTTTTTCGGCCCGGCCATCCATGGCGGTAATCACAAGCTTTAGTTCAGTCAACTCGAAATCAAAGGCATGCAGGCCGTCGATTTCAAGCATGTCGCTGGTTTCAAGCACGGGGCGCAAGGAGGCGGATTCGGCAGTCATAACATCAATCGTTCAGAGGAAAGACCCCATGATAGGGCAAATGGTTGCAGCGGCGTAAATCCTCGCGAGACCTGCGCCGCGTTTACATGCAGCCATACATCCCGCGCCCCTGCTCCACCCCGTGCCGTATCAAGGGTTGACGGCCAGCGCGTGCCAATGGAAATGCCTGATTACCTTTTGCCGATTTCACTGAAAAACCCGCCTCGGTAGTTTCCTTGTTACCTGCCCGCATGACGCGAACAGGGTCACCTCTATGACTAGCATGACTCGACAAGGAAGCTGCACGATGATCCAGGGAAACTACCCCCAGCGTTTTTTTGCCCCTAACCTGCCCCTGTCACTGCCAACCCCGGCTGCACGCCAGACCGTCGCCCCCCATCAAGAACCCTTATCGAATACCGCAAACGACCAACCACTGAGCCGGCCCCGGCGTGCATCCGCACCGTTGCGCACCACAGGGACCACCGCTTCCACCCCAGCCACCGAAAGCTCGGCGCCGCTCACCGCAACGGCGGTCGCCCACCAGTTCGATACCCGCCCTACGCTACGTTCAGTGGTGTCGGGGATGCTCGAGGAGGCGATCAAAAGCCTGTACCCCACTTTGGCATTCAATCCCGCCGAAACGGCGGTCGCCGAACCCATTTCAAGCAGCCCGCCCCAGTACCGCCTGACCCCCTTGCTGGACATCGCCCTGAGGCACCTGACCACCGAAGGCGACCTCGACTTTACCGACAAACATGCACTGCCCTGTACGCTGGTCGACCCAGCCACCGGGCACACCCTCAAACCGGCGCCATCGCCGGATGCCCTGATGCCTGGTATTGATATGCAAGCCATCGAGCTGGCGATCCGCAGCCTGCGCGCCCCGCTCAAAAAAACCTTCGAACAGGCCCTGCTCAAGCACTTCATGGGCAGCACCGATGCCCACTCTCAAGGCAACAACCACTGGCGCTGGCTCAGCGACACGCTGCGCGACACCTTGACCATCGCCGCTCTGAAACAGCCGGGGCTCAGCGCTCAACAGCGCGAAACCCTCGACCAGGTACTGACCTACCCGGACCGTGCGCAGCGCCAAGCGGCCAAAGGCGAGGCCGCGGCGCAGGTGTTTATCCTCGACTCTGCAGTGAGCCATGCCGGTGGCAATGCCTCGCAACTCACTCCAGACCTGCTGATCACGCGCCAGGTCAATGGCCGCACGCAGGTGATGCACGTCACCGCCGCCGGCGTGGTGACGCCCTATGACTCCTTGCACGCATTCGGCCAAGCCTGGGGCAAGAAGATGGGCGACGCCTTCGTCTTTGAGTCCCTGAACTGGAAGCGCCAGGAGCCTGCGGGGAATATTTTCGATACCCAGGCGGCGGTCATCCTCAATGCCATGGTGGAGAACGTTGCGTCCATCGAGGTGCCCACCACCGGCTCGCTTGAGGCGTTGGAGCAGGCTTTCGCCCAGGCCAGCGACCCGAGCCCCTGGTTTGTCGGGGCCTATGCACCCAACGCGCGCGAGCTTGAACGCCTGCATGAACAGCTGCCCACCTGGTTCGGCTCGGCAAGCGCCGCAGAACGTGACACCTATCGACAGCACGCACTGGCCCTGGCCAGCAGTGTGCGCCGCAACAATGGCCGCACCTTCCTCGACGGCATCCCCGATATCCGCACCTACGCCGAGCAACAGCTCGACCAGCATTTAGCCGGCAAGGGTTATACGGCCAAGGATGTGGAGGTGGTGTTCAAGGTCCCGGTGGGCGATATGGGCAGCAACTACCTGGAACGGGTGAAAATGAGCCTGGTGGACATGGCCCTGGAAAACCTTTCGGGCTTGCCCAAGGGTGAGATGGAAGTCCACCTGCATGGGCAACGGGTCAGCGATGCCAGCCTGCCAAAAATGCTCAAGGACTTGATCAACACCGTGGACATAGGCGGCCACTACCCCGAGTTGCTCAAGCGTGAACTGTTGAACGACAGCCCAGCGGCCCGTGATCGGCTGGCACGTTTCATCGAGCAGGTACCCCTGCAGCTCGCGATGCAGGCCTTGGAGCTCAAGCTCAAGGGTGAAGCCGGCATCACCGCCCAGGGCCACGCGTTTATCGAAGCCGTCACCCAACCCGGCGCGGGCAGCAAATGGGTGGACGGCCAAGAGATTACCGTGCGGCCCCTGGCGTTTGTGCGCAAGCCGGGAGCGACGCCGGATGTGGTCGCCAATATGTTCATCATCGAACCGCTGGCCAGCGGCAGCGGCCCACACCTTTTATATCGCCCCCAACTGAAACCGGCACTGCTGGAGTTCGCCAGCCGCGACGCGCTGCTGGAGGCCATCCGCAAGCCCGGTGCGCTGCAGGAAAGCGTGTTGGCCTGGTTGCCGGACGACAAAGTACGGGCGGTGTACGGCAATGGCGGTTTTCACACGCCCAATATTGCCCGTTTTACCGTATTCAATGAGTTTGACCCGCCTGCGACGCCCAAGCCGACCGCCCTGGCTGTCGACGGCTATGCCGCTGCCAGCACGCTACGCCAGGACCTGCTCAATGGCGACCTGGCCACGCACTGGTTCCACTCCAACGCCAACAGCCTGGTTACCCTCGCAGAAGGCCAATCCACTTCCGATGCGCAAAGCCGCTGGGCCTCCTACAAGGAACTCGGCTGGCTGCTGTTCAATACCCTGCTGCCGCTGATGCGCGGGCCGGGCGCCATGGCCGGCTGGTTGCTGCAACTGGCCAATGCCGAAAACGACATCAAGCGCCTGTCGACCGCGAACGATCCGGACCCGGCCGGGGCAATGGTCGACCTGCTGGTGAACCTGGGCATGACCCTGACCCATGTCCCTGTTGCCAAACCCACGCCGACGCGCACCTTTGAGCCGTTCAAGCCGGGGCCAGAGACCAGCAACCCCGCGCCTCGCCCCCATCAGAGCAATGACCCCGTGCGCCCTGCGCCCACCATTCACCAGGACCCGAGCGCGCCGGTCACCACCGGTTTGGGCGCAGGTACGGCCATCGATATCAGGCTGTCGAGCCCACGCGGACTCACCCCTGAGCTGCGCGCGCACATCGACTCGTTCAAGGTGCCCGCACCAACAGCTCCCGGCACCCCCATCGCCGAAGGCATCAGGAAGGGCCTGTATCAGGTGGATAACCGCTGGTACGCCGAGATCGACAACCACTGGTTTCGCGTCGCCACCGACCTGGATGGCCCTTACGTGATTGACGAACACAACAAGGCACGCACCGCGCCCTCGATAGCACGGGACGCCCGGGGCAACTGGTATTTTGATCTGGCGCCCAGGCTCAAGGGCGGTATGCCGAAAACCAAAGACTTGCAGAGTAAGATCAAACAAAACCTGGAAGCCAAGGCCCGTACCGAAGCGGATTTTCAACGCGGCTGGCAGGAACGCAGCAAGATTTCAAAAGAACATGCTGGCAGCATGGAAAAAATCCGCAACACCCTTGCCGAGTACGAACAAGCACGAAAAAAACTCAAGACGCTGCGCAGCCTGGCAACCAATGAAGCATCTGCTGGGCGTTTCGCGGGGACCTACTCCAATCAGCGGCAGGTCGCCGACGCACTCAGGGCCGACCTGGCCCAACAACTTGAAAACCTCAGGCCGTTGACGCAGTCACTGATAGCGGCCAGCGAGCACAACATCGAAACCTTGGCGCCGAAAAAGATCGGCGGCATTGACGATTTATCCGAGTTCAAAGAGAACCGCTCACTTGAATATCAGCAGACTCTAAGCGCGCTGATCGAGATAGATACTGTATACGTGCGTTTGGCCAGCGACACGCTGAAATATGGTGTGAATGGCGCCTCATTGGTTGAACTGACCGACAGATCCAATAACGGTTTAGAGGCGTCCTATAACGAAATGATGGAAGCGTACAAAATAGGCTATCAAGACACAGAGCACCTGTTGGCACTGCGACAAACCATGAGTGCCATATTCGAAAGCTGGAGGAACGACTCGCCTTTTGGCCACAAGGCCGCCGAGGACTTTCTCAAGCAACGGTATCCGGTGTCCATGAACACCCTGCGACTCATACCACAACTGAACAGATTGTTGTACCTCCAGCAACTGACCACCACACGGGCTGCACGTCGCCCCGATGAAGCCGTGTATTTGCAGATGAACCGCTTGATGACAGAAAACCTGAAAACCGAGATATTGACCTATGAGGATCTTCGCCAATACCACGACTACACCCTTGAGGAGCGCCATGCCGCATTGATCACCATTATTACCAAGTTCAAACAAGTGCTGAACGACAGTCGACTGATGCAAGAGCAGCGCCCAGAGTTTTTTCGGGTTGAGTACCACCACCGCTTCAACGAATTGCTCAATGAGTTCATCACTCAGGCCGAAACCGAACTGGTCCAGGTGGTCAAAGAAGAGCAGTTTCTGCTTCCTGCCGCGCCCGCGCGCACCAACCAAAGGGCGAAACCGCAGAATCAACGCGTGTTCAGGACCGAGCACCAGGAAACATTTATCGGCACATTGCGCCCTTCGGAGCCGGGCCGGACCGTGGATATCATCGACGTGGTCGACCCAAGGAGCGGGCAACCCATTGCCAGCTACAGCGAACACCCTGGGGAACGCGGCTGGGTGAAAATCGTCCAGGGACAGCCCACAGCACCTCGCCCAGCCTCACCGCCCAAGTCCTGGTCCACGTATAAGAATGAGGCGCAAAACCTCATCGACGGCGTGCCGAAGATAGAAAAAACCATCCTCTTTCAGAAAAAGAAACTCGATGACCCGCTGTGGCGAGACACTGTCAGCCCCCGCGACTGGAACGACATGCTCGAAGCCCAGGCCAACCTGCTTTTCGAGAAGGCGCAACAGGCGCAAGCCGCCCACGGCAACAAGCCGGAAACCGCCGAATGGGTGGCGCGCTGGCGAGCAGCGGCCGAGCAAATGTTGCAAAAGGCCCGCCAGCATACCGCCGATGGCTATCTGGTACAGACGCCCACGGCGGAAAACGTCGATTACCTGTGGCGTCACGGTTTTGTCGATATCAACCTGGTACGGCGCGACATTCCGACCAGAAGTGGCGATGTCTTCACCGAGTATGTGGTGCGCAAGAAAAACAAAATCGATGCGTTGTGGTATGCCCACTTCCACTATCCGAAAAAAGGCTGGGCACGTGATGACTTTAGGGCGGCGCACCTGAAAACACCGCAGCAACGCATCAAGACTCAAAAGATGCTGATTGAGGAAGCCGGAAACAACGGGGTCGTTGAGAAACTCATCAGGGCCGCTATCACCAAGCCGCTGGCTGAAAAGCTGTTCTTGAAATTGTGAAAGCCTGGGCCCGAGGCCCAACAAAAAGCCGCACAGTGTGCGGCTTTTTGTTCTTCTACCCAGGCTTAATGCGCGAACAATGAGTTGCCCTTCTGCCCCGCCAGCTTCTCGGGTTTGATCAGGAACCGCGCCAGCGCCGGCAACAGCCACAGCGCGCCGAACATGTTCCACAGCAGCATGAAGGTCAGCATCAGGCCCATGTCAGCCTGGAACTTGATGGCCGAGAAGATCCAGGTGCACACGCCGATGGCCAGGCACAGGCCGGTGAACAGCACGGCTTTACCGGTGGATTTCAGCGTCTGGTAATACGCCTCTTGCAACGGCAGGCCGGCACGCAGGAAGCTTTCCAGGCGGCTGTAAATGTAGATGCCGTAGTCCACGCCAATGCCCACACCCAAGGCCACCACCGGCAAGGTTGCGACCTTGACGCCAATGCCCATGAACGCCATCAACGCGTTACCCAGTACCGAGGTCAGCACCAGCGGCAGCACGATGCACAGGGTCGCTGCCCAGGAACGGAAGGTGATCATGCACATGGTCGCTACACACAGGTACACGAGGATCAGAATGATCAGCTCCGACTCCTTGATCACCTCATTGGTGGCCGCTTCGATCCCGGCATTACCCGCGGCGAGGATGAATTCCAGGCCGTCCTTGTTGTTTTCCTTGGCGAAGTCCTGCACCGCATGCACGGCGCGGTCGAGGGTTTCGGCCGTGTGGTCGTTGAGGAACACCAGCACTGGCGCCAGGGAGCAATTGTTGTTGTACAAGCCATCGGCACGGGCGATGGAGTTGTTCAGCACATCCGGGTTACGCGACAGGGTTTCCCATTTCAGGTTGCCCTCGTTCATGCCCTTGATCATTTGCTTGGACACGGTCACCAACGAGATCGCCGACTGCACGCCCTCGGTGTTCTGCATCTTCCACATCAACTGGTCGATGGGCGCCATGGCTTCATACCGCGAGCAGCCTTCGGCCTTGGTCTTGACCATCACCACCAGCACGTCGGAACTGGTGGAGTAATTGCTGATGATGAAGTTGTTGTCCTTGTTGTAGCGCGAGTCCGGGCGCAGTTCCGGTGCGCCTTGGTCCAGGTCGCCGATCTTCAGGTTCTGGCTGTACCAGAGGCCCCCACCAAAGGCGATCAGGGCCAGGAACACCGAAACCGGCGCGACTTTCGGGCTGGCGAATTTGGATAGCAGGCGCCAGAAGCTATGTTCGCGGTTCGCGTCTTTCTTGCTCTTGGCGATGGCGCGCTTGCTGATGCCCACGTAGGAAATCGCGACCGGTAGCAGGATCAGGTTAGTGAACACAATGACCGCCACGCCGATGGACGCGCCGATGGCCAGTTCGCGGATCACGCCAATGTCGATGATCAGCAGCGTGATGAAGCCTACCGCATCCGCCAGAATGGCGATCATCCCCGGCAGGAACAGTTGCCGGAAGGTACGCCGCGCGGCGGTCAGGGCGTTGTCTGCCTCGCTGGATTGCAGGGCAATACCGTTGATCTTCTGCACCCCATGGGAAATGCCGATGGCGAAGATCAGGAACGGCACCAGCATGGAATACGGGTCCAGCCCGAAACCGAAGAAGTGCATCAACCCGAGTTGCCAGACCACCGCCACCAATGTCGTACTCAACACCGCAATGGTGCTGCGCAGGCAGTTGGTGAACCACAACAGCAGAACCAGGGTGATGACAAACGCAACGCCGAAGAACAGCACCACCATCACCAGGCCGTCGATCAGGTCGCCAACCTTTTTGGCAAAGCCGACAATATGAATCTTGACGTTGGGGTTCTGGGTTTCGAACTTGTCGCGGATCTTGTCTTCTAGTTCATGGGAGAACTTGCGATAGTCCAGGGCCAGCAACTTGCCCTGGTCTTGCGGGTCCGGGTAGGACTCCAACAGCGGGATATCAACGATGCTCGACTTGAAGTCATTGGCCACCAGCCGCCCGACCTGGCCGGACTTGAGCACGTTATTGCGCAACTGGTCGAGGCTTTGCGGCGAGCCGTTGTAGCTCTGCGGGATGACCTCCCCGCCGGCAAACCCTTCTTCGGTCACTTCAGTCCAGCGCACGCTGGGACTCCACAGCGACTTGAGGCCCGAGCGGTCCACACCGGAGATGTAGAACACCTCGTCATGGATCTGGCGCAGGGTCTCCATGTATTCCTTAGTGAAGATGTCGCCGTCCTTGGCCTCCACCGAAATTCGCACGGTGTTGCCCAGGTTGGCCAAATCGTTGCGGTGCTCCATCATTTTTTCGATGAAGGGGTGCTTGAGGGGGATCATCTTTTCAAAGCTGGTGGACGGGCGAATCAAGGTCGCCTGCCAGAACAGGAAGAGGCTCACCAGCAGGCAGATGACGATCACCGCCGGGCGATTATTGAAGATCAGACGCTCAAGAAAGGTCGCTTTATCGTTGTGATGACTGCTCATTGAATCCCCGCCTTCTTATTATTTTGAGAGCTCTGCGCCGGCCGAAGTGGCAACCCGCACGCCACCCTGCCCCGCGAGGATCAAATTGCCATTGCCTGCCGCCGTGACCGCCGAGAGTGAAATGCGGTCTGGGCGATTGAACACACTGAAAGTCTGGCCGTCGTCATGGCTGACCACGACGCTGCCGCCGTTGCCGACCACAACGATGGAGCCGTCCTCCAGCAAGGTCGCCCCCGACAGGCCAAACTCCAACGCACCACGCGCCGCGTTCAATGGGACCTGCTCCCAGGTGCTTCCAAAGTCGGTGGAACGGTAGAGGTTGCCGCGCAAACCATACGCCAGCAGGGTCTGTGGCTGTGCGGTGCTGATCACGCCAAACAGTGAACCCTCGTAAGGGCCTTCGAGTTTTTCCCAGGTCTGGCCGTCATCGCTGGAGCGAAACATGCTGCCTTGCTCACCGACGATAAACAGGCCGGCGCCCTTGATCTGGGCGATGGCGTTGAGGTGGTACTGGTCTTCATTGTCGAGACGCTCGCTGACATCGTTCCAGGTTTTGCCGCCGTCGGTGGTTTCGATCAGCGCACCGTAGGCGCCCACGGCCAGGCCGTGGTTGGCGTCGTTGAACCACACATCGAGCAACGGCGCTTCGCGTTTGAGGTCTTGATATTGCTGGGTCCACGTGGCGCCGCCATCGGTACTGGCAAGAATCTGCGCATCATGGCCGACGGCCCAACCGTGCTGATCATCAACGAAAAACACCGCCGTGAGCAGTTGCCGGGTGGGTACTTTGGCTTGGGCCCAGGTGTTGCCCTGGTCATCGGAATAAAGGATATGCCCGCGATCACCGACCGCCACCAGGCGCTTGCCCGCGTGAACCACGTCGATCATCAAGCCTTTGGCGGCCTTGGGGGATTCAATCGCAAAGACTGCGGCGGCGGGGGTATCGCTGGCGGCCAGCACCGGCAGCGACAATACGCTGCCAGCAAGCAGCGAGAGCGCTGTGGCCAGCAACGCAACCCTGCGTGCGGCGCGTGGGCGGCAAACAACCCAACCCATGACAGGCTCACTCATAGACCTTTCTCCCATTTATTATTGTTAGGTCGTCTTCTCTGCCAGGACCTTGAAACCTGCAATCTAGAGCGCCTGGAGGAAGCAGGAGCCATCCTATCGGGCTTTGGAATCGTCTGACAATCGGCGCTACGTTATCTTTTGTTAACTGATGGCTGCAAAGCGAAGGGTGAATAGCCGAGCATTCGGCGCAATGATGGCGTTTTAACGTGCGATATCGGAAATTTCGACGGGCCTATTCGGAAACGGCTTACTGGCTGGCCCTTTGCAAGCTGAACCACAATCGGCGCTCAAACCTTGCCATAAGGACGCGCCAGCCATGAAACCCCCTGCCCTAACCCTATTAGTGTCTTGCCTGCTTCTGGTTTCCTGTACGACCTACGATCGAACGTGGGTCAAGGCCGATGCCTCCCGCGAGCAACGCAAGCATCAGCAAGCAGCGTGTGAAGCGGATGCCCTACGGGCACTGCCCCCCAATAACGTGAGGGCGTCGGCCACGTCCAAACGCTCAACCTGCTCGAGTGGCGACAGCACCTGCAAGAAAAAGAATGAACAGACCGACACCGAGTACAGCTATACGGATAAAAACCGGCTGCCTCGCGAAACGTTGATCAAGGACTGCATGTACAAAAATGGTTGGAGTCGCACAAAAGTCGAACGGCCGCTGATCAAGTGGTGAGCGATCAGGCACAATGAATTTTTATTCCATCTATTGAATTTAGAGAATATTTATTCCATTAATAGGCTTCCTGAAAACAATAATCCAAAGGACCACGACGATGCGTGAACTCGGAATCGGCTTGATCGGCACAGGCTTCATGGGCCGCGCCCACGCGCTGGCGTTCAATAACGCGCGGGCGGTATTTGAACTGCCGGTGCACCTCAAGCTGGCCGCCCTGGCCGATGCCGACACCGAGCGCGCCCAGCGTTGCGCCAGCGCCTGGGGGTTTGCCCAGGCCCATGGTGACTGGCAAGCGCTGGTCAACGATCCCAAGGTCGACGTCGTAGCCATCACCACCCCCAACCATTTGCATTACCCCATGGCCATGGCCGCAATAGCGGCGGGTAAAGCCGTGTATTGCGAAAAGCCCCTGGCCGTCAGCCTTGAACAAGCCGATGCCATGCGCCGCGCCGCCCATACCGCCGGGGTGGTGACTCGGGTCGGCTACAACTACCAGCACAACCCGATGATCGTGCTGGCGCAGCAGATGATTGCCCGGGGCGAATTGGGCCAGATCATCAGTTTTCAAGGTGAGTTCAGCGAAGACTTCATGGCCGACCCGGCTTCCCCTTGGTCGTGGCGCTGCGAAGTGGAGCATGCTGGCGGCGCCCTGGCCGACCTGGGCAGCCATTTGCTGTCGATGGCCCGCTATCTGGTGGGCGAGGTAACCCATGTGTGTGCCGATACCCAGACCGTACACAGCCAGCGCCCCGCCACCGCCGGCAGCCCGACCTCAAAAACCATTGCCGTGGATGACCAGGCGCACGCCCTGTTGCGCTTTGCCAACGGCGCCCGTGGCACGGTGAGCAGCAGTTGGCTCAAGCACGGCTACAAGAACCATCTGAGTTTCGAGATCAGCGGTACCCTAGGCACGCTGGCGTTTGACCAGGAACGCTTGAATGAACTGCGCCTGTGCCGCATCGGCCAGGACGGTTTCCAGCGCCTGCTGGCTGGCCCTGCCCTGCCCGGCTATGCGGCCTTCAGCCCGGCCGCGGGGCATCAATTGGGCTACAACGAGTTGAAGACGTTGGAAGTGCACGAGTTGATCATGGCCCTGGCCGGCCACGGGGCGCAGGGCACGGACTTTGAGGCGGCGTGGGAGGTGGAGCGGTTGGCGACGGCGATTCGAGTGGCGGCTCAGGAAGAACGCTGGGTCAAGGTTGGCGAGCTTTAAATACATTGATAAGAACGTTCACGGGGAAAGGGGCGACAGCCTTTCCCCAAGACAAGCACCCATTGGCTGAGTCGCACTTCAAACAGTAATTTTTCCCAACTTCAAATAATCACCTCCCCACCAACACACGCAATACTTCACACACTCGCATACAGACAACTCACACCTTAAGTACGCCCCTTACTTACCATTACACGCCGCAATAAATACCCTCTGGTCTTACGCCAACAAATAAGCCACTTTACGCCACGACAGAAACTTAAAGCGTTCTGCAACTCAATCCAATGCAACATTCGGAACACATTCATGTCACTTATCAAAAACCAACATCCTGTACACGTCGAACATCAAATTCACCCCCTCTCGATCAACACGCCAACAGCCGACCCCTCCGCCGTTTCGCTATCGGACAAAGTTGCTCATGACCTTACCCGGGAAAACTTCAAATTAAAGGACAACAATGGCGACGGACAAATAACCGTCTCATATAAGTTTTTCAACTCATCCGACCCGGACACCGCCTGGCTTAAAAACGGTGGTGCATTTGAGTTCAGCCAGGCCAGGAAAAAAGCCTTCAAGCGCGCGATGCAGGCTTGGGAAGACGTGGTCAAGGTCAAGTTCACCGAAAATGCCAAGGACGCTGATGCTTTTTTTGTACTGCATGCCAGTGACGGTGTGGGTGGACATGCCGGCAGGCCAGGCGATGGGAAAAGTGCCATCATTGGCATCGGCGTCGGCAACAAAAATTTGCCTGCGCATTCTTCCATGATCCATGAGCTCGGTCATAGTCTGGGCTTAGGCCATCCAACCGGAAATTATCCAGAAAACAATAAAACCCATACGGCCATGAGTTACAGAAACAAATGGTGGCGTCCCGCGGACGAACGTGGCGTCAGTATTTCTGATAGTAACTTGACCCCCGCGATGCATGACATTGCAGCCGCCCATCGTTTATACACGCCCAACTATGAAACCCGAAAAGGCAATACAACTTATGGCTTCAATTCAAACACTGAGCGTGATCATTACACCTTGACCTCCGCCGACGAACTGACCAACTTTTGTGTCTGGGACAACGGTGGTGAAGATACCTTGGACTTTTCCGGTTTCAAGCAGAACCAAAAGATCAATTTGAACGCCGAGACACTCTCGGATGTAGGCGGCCGTGTGAGCAACGTCTCCATCGCCAAGGGCGTTGTGGTGGAGAATGCCATCGGTGGCTCAGGGCATGACGTACTGACCGGCAACCAGGTCAATAACAGACTAACCGGCGGGGCCGGTGGAGACACACTGATAGGCGGCGGGGGTGCTGATACCTTTGTTTATAACAAAGCCAGCGACTCCAGCCCGGCGAACCCGGACAGACTTGAAGACTTTACCAGCGGTGTCGACAAGATCGACCTGTCCAGGGTTCTCAAGGAAGCCGGCATCGAAAAGCCAACGCTGGTGAACGCACTGACCGGTCGCAAAGGCGAGCTGACGCTAAGTTACGATGAAGACGCCAAGCTTCACAAACTGGTTCTCGATGTGAACGGCAAGCTTGATTCCGCACTAGTGATTCTAAGCAAAAGGCCTATAAAGCTAGACGACATCCTGACGCACGCTGCCCCAAAACCCGAGCCTGAGCCCGAATCAGACCTCACGCCCGAGCCTAAACCCAAGCCCGAATCAGACCCCAAGACCGAGCCTAAACCCAAGCCTGAATCAGAACCCAAGCCCCAGCCCAAACCCAGGCCTGAGCCAGAACCCCAGCCCAAGCCCAAGCCTGAACCCACACCCACACCCACACCCACACCCACGCCAGCGCCAGCGCCAGCGCCAAGCGTCAAACCCGACACGGGCGACACGGTCTATGGTTTCAATGCAAATACCGGACGCCCCGGTACAACCCTCACCGCTGCCTGCGACAAACCTCAGTTCAACGTGTACGACCGAGAAGGCAACGATACCTTGGATTTCTCTGGCTTCTATCAAGACCAACGGATTGATTTAACACCCGGCACTCGCTCCAGCGTAGGTGGCCTGCACGATAATGTGTTTATTACCTCAGAAACCCTTATCGAAAACGCCATAGGTGGCAAGGGCAACGACCGTATCAGCGGAAATAGCGCCGATAACATCCTGATCGGTGGTGCAGGCGCGGATCATCTGACCGGTAATGGCGGTTTCAATACCTTCAGCTACCATTTTTCCTGCGATTCTCCACGCAATAACGCTGACCTCCTCACGGACTTCACCACAGGCAAAGACAAGATTGATTTGAGAACAATGAGCGAAAACGCTCACGTCAAACTCAACTATGTCAATCAGTACCGCAACCAGCCCGGCGACACGATCATCGTGCACAACCCGGCCACCGGCAGGTACTTCCTGGGCGTTGATTTGACAGGCGACGGGAAGACCGATTTTTTGATCAAAAGTACCCGGCCAATCAGCAGCGAAGACGTTATTGGGCTGAACATCCAGGATGACGGTTACCTCTGATCGTTCAGGGTGGACAGCATCAACGCAAGGCCCGGCGCAGCACCTTGCCCACCGTAGTCTTGGGCAATTCCGTAGTGCGAAACTCCACATACTTAGGCAGCTTGTACCCCGTGAGGTACTCTCGGCAGTGCGCAAGAATCTGCTCCTGTGTCAGGTTCGGGTCCTTGCGCACGACGATGATCTTGACCTTCTCCCCGCTCACCGCATCTTCCACACCAATGGCCGCCACTTCGGCAACTCCAGGGTGCATGGCCACCACGTCCTCGATTTCATTGGGGTACACGTTGAAACCCGAGACCAGGATCATGTCTTTCTTGCGGTCCACCAGGCGAATATACCCGCGTGCGTCCATCACGCCGATATCACCGGTGGACAGCCAGCCCTCGGCATCCAGCACCTCGGCGGTTTCCTTCGGCCGTTGCCAGTAGCCCTGCATCACTTGCGGGCCGCGTACTTGCAACTCGCCCTGCTCGCCGATGTCCGCCAGTTCGCCGTCTTCACGTATAAAACGCACCCAGGTAGAGGGCAACGGCACACCAATGCTGCCGGTGAATTCCATCTCGCGCATGCGCGAAATATCAATGGGGCTGATGCTCACCACGGGCGAGCACTCGGTTAGCCCGTAGCCTTCGATGATCGGCAGCCCGGTCACTTCCTTCCAGCGCTTGGCCACGGCGGTGTGGGTGGCCATGCCGCCAGCAATCACCAGGCGCAGGTCGGAAAAGTCCCGTGCACAGAACGCCTTGTTTTCCAGCAAGCCATTGAACAGCGTGTTCACCCCGGCGATGCCATTGAAGCGTTCCTTGCGCAGGATCATCTGCACGCGCTTCACGTCCCGAGGGTTGGCGATGAGGATATTGCGCCCGCCCAGGCACATGAACATCAGGCAGTTCACCGTCAGGGAGAAGATGTGGTACAGCGGCAGCAAGGTCACGTTGGTTTCCTGCTTGTGCTGGTTTAACTGGTCACCGACCCAAGCCTTGGCTTGCAGCAGGTTGGCAATGATGTTGCGATGGCTGAGCATCACGCCCTTGGCATCGCCGGTGGTGCCGCCGGTGTATTGCAAAAAGGCCAGTTCTTCGCGGCCCAGGCTGACCGGCAAATGGTGCATGGCCCTGCCCTGTTTGAGCACCTGGTTGAAACGCAGCGAGCCGGGCAGCCTGAAGGCCGGCACCTGCTTCTGCACGCTGCGCAGAATGAAGTTCATCGCCGCGCCCTTGAAGGTACCCAGCAAGTCGCCAATGGCCGCGACCACCACACGCTTGACGCTGCTGCCCACCATGGCTTTTTCCAGGGTATGCGCGAAATTTTCGAAGATCACCACGGTTTCGGCGCCACTGTCCTTGAGCAGGTGCTTGAGTTCGTGGGCGGTGTACAACGGGTTGACGTTGACCACCACCGCCCCGGCCAGGATCGTGCCCAGCAGGCAGATCGGGTACTGCAAGCAGTTGGGCATCATCAGGGCCACGCGATCGCCCTTCTTCACGCCCTGGCCCTGCAACCAGGCGGCAAAGGCAATGCCTTGGGTGCGCCAATCGGCGTAGGTCATTTCGGTGCCGATGCTGACGTAGGCGACCCGCTCACGGAATTTTTCCAAGTGTTCCAGGAACACTTCGCGCAGCGACGGGTAATCCTCGATCCCGGCCTCAATGTCCGCCGGCACGCCGGGCAGGTAAGTGTTCAACCAGATGCGTTCGGTGTGTTCCAGGCTGATAGCGTTCATCGCAGTGTCCTTATTGTTGTGTTTGATAGCGCTACTTTTCGACGATGGCGGTGATGCCCAACCCACCCGCTGCGCAGATCGAGATCAGGCCGCGGCCGCCACCGCGTTCGTGGATGGCCTTGGCCAGCGCCGCCAATTGCCGGCCACCGGTGGCCGCAAAGGGATGGCCGCAGCCCAGTGAGCCGCCGTTGACGTTCATCTTGGCCCGGTCGATGGCGCCCAGGGGAGCGCTCAAGCCGAGTCGCTCGCGGCAATACTGCGGGTCTTCCCAGGCTTTGAGCGTGCACAACACCTGGGCGGCGAACGCTTCGTGAATCTCGAAAAAATCGAAGTCGGCAAAACTCAAGCCTTCACGCGCAAGCATGCGCGGCACGGCGTAAGCCGGCGCCATCAGCAGGCCCTCGGTGCCATCGACAAAACTCACCGCAGCCGTTTCGCCGGTGCGCAAGTAGGCCAACACCGGCCAGCCATTGGCGGCGGCCCATTCTTCACTGGCCAGCAGCACCACCGAGGCGCCATCGGTCAGGGGCGTGGAGTTGCCGGCGGTGAGCGTGCCGTTCTGGCGGTCGAAGGCCGGCGACAAGCCAGCGAGCTTTTCGAGGCTGATATCGGCACGCAGGTTGTTGTCACGGGCCAAGCCGCGATGGGGGCTGATCAGGTCGTCGAAGAAGCCGCATTTATAAGCCGCATCCAGGCGCTGATGGCTGGTGAGGGTCAGTTCGTCCTGGGCCAGGCGCTTGATCTGCCAACGCTTGGCCATTTCTTCGCAATGCTCGCCCATGGACAGCCCGGTGCGCGGCTCCCCATTGCGCGGCAGCAACGGTTTGAACAGCATCGAGGGGCGTACTTTCAACAAGGTTTTGAGCTTGTCGCCCAGGCGTTTGGCGCGATTGGCCGCTAGCAAGGTATGGCGCAAGGATTCGTTGATGCCAATGGGCGCGTCGGAAGTAGTGTCGGCACCACCGGCAACGCCCACTTCGATCTGGCCGAGGGCGATTTTATTCGCCACCAGCAGCGCGGCTTCAAGGCCTGTACCACAGGCTTGTTGCACATCGTAGGCAGGGGTTTGCGGGGACAAGGTGGTGGACAACAGCGCCTCGCGGGCCAGGTTGAAATCCCGCGAGTGCTTGATCACCGCCCCGGCGGCAAACTCGCCCAGGCGTTGGCCGTGCAGGTTGTAGCGCTCCACCAACCCTTGCAGGGCGGCGACCAGCAGGTCCTGGTTACTGTCGTGGGCATACACCGTGTTGGAGCGCGCAAAGGGAATACGGTTGCCACCGATAATCGCCACGCGGCGGGTCGGGGCTGGGGTAAAGCTGTAGTCGCTCATTGCTGGCTCTCTTTGCAAATGAATAGCCCGCGCATATGGGGCTTGTCCCCGGCGAAATTGCGCACTTCGAACTCGCGCCGTGGGCCGCTCACGGGGTGGCCCCACAGGGCAACCTGGCCGGGCAGGAAGATCGGCAATTTGAAGTCGCAATGGGCCTCGGCCTGGTCCAGGCCACCTGGCGGCTGTTGCGCTGCCAATGCGCGGCCCAGGGTCCACATGCCATGGGCGATGGCGCGACGAAAGCCGAACAGCCTGGCACCGATGACCGACGTGTGAATGGGATTGAAATCCCCCGAGACCTTGGCAAAGCGTCGCCCCAGGTCGGCGGGCAGTACCCAGCGCTGGGTGCGTAACAGGCCGTCTTCCTGCAGCGGCAGAGGGTCACTCCAGGGTTCACCCACCGGGTTGCTGACGTCACGGCGCAAATACAGGCTGTCGCTTTCCCACACCAGGGTTTCCTGGCTGTAGGCCCGAGTGGCGATGCTCAAGGCCTGCCCTTTCGGATGGGCCACCCAGCGCTCGCAATACACCTCCAGGCGCAGCGCCTGGCCCTCGTGCAGGCGCTGGTGCTGACGAATACGATTGGCCAGGTGCACCATGCCGCTGGCCGGGTACGGAAAGCTTGGCCGGGTCAGCAGCATCAGGTGCAGTGGGAACGCCAGCACATGGGGATAGGACAATGGCACGCCCTGCTCGCGACGAAAGCCACACGCCCGTGCGTAAGCGGCGATACCGGCTGGCGAAAGCTCCACCGCGCTGCGCACCAGGCGCGCTGTAGGCAATGGCGGCGCACCGTCTAACTTGGGTTTGCGCAAGGCGCGCAGGCCGTCGAGCAACAACTGCGTGCGCGACGGCGCAGGGTCGATAATCTGCGTCACGTAGTCCATCGGTCAGGCTCCCAACAGGCTTTGGCCGCACACCCGCACCACCTGGCCATTGACCCCACCCGACGCCGGATGGGCCAGCCAGGCGATGGTCTCGGCCACGTCGATGGGTTGGCCGCCCTGGGACAACGAATTCATGCGCCGCCCCGCTTCGCGGATCATCAGCGGGATCTTCGCGGTCATCTGCGTTTCGATAAAGCCAGGCGCCACCGCGTTGACCGTGACCTGCCGGGCGGCCGCACGCGGCGCCAGGCCCTGTACCAGGCCGATCACCCCGGCCTTGGACGTGGCGTAGTTGCTCTGCCCCAGGTTGCCGGCGATGCCAGAAATCGACGACACGCACACAATGCGTCCACCAGGGTTCAAACCCTGACTGTCGAGCAAGGCCTCACTGAGCTGCCACGGCGCTTCAAGATTGACTGCCAGGACACTGCGCCAGGCGGCCTCGGTCATTTTGGCGATGGTCTTGTCGCGGGTGATCCCGGCGTTGTGCACCACCACATCAAAGGCGCCGTATTGGCTGACGTGGGTTTGCAACAGTGAGACGGTGTCGGCGGCGGTAATATCCAGGGGCAACGCCGAACCGCCCACGCTGGTCGCCGCCTGCTGCAAGGCTTGCTGGGCCTGGGGCACGTCCACACACACCACATGGGCACCGTCGCGCGCCAGCACCTGGGCAATTGCCAGGCCGATGCCACGGGAGGCGCCGGTGACCAGGGCGCGTTTGCCGGCAAAGGGTTTGTCCCAGTTGACGGCGGCGTGGCCATCGACCGGTTTTTCCAGGCGCACCACTTGCCCCGAGACATAGGCGGAGCGGCGCGACAGGAAAAACCCCAGGCTGCTGTCCAGCGCGTCTTCCGCGCCCGGCGCCACGTACAGCAATTGCACGGTGATCGCCCGGCGCAGCTCCTTGGCCAGCGACCGCACCAAGCCCTCAAGGGCACGTTGGGCGATGGCCTGGGGCAAGTTGTGGCAATGTTCGGGCGCGGTGCCCAGTACGACCACCCGGCCATGCTGGCCCAGGCGTTTGGCATTGCTGTGAAAGAACAGGTAGAGCTCATCCAGCTGTTGCAGGTCGGCCACCCCGCTGGCATCGAACACCGCGCCTTGCACCTTGACCGTGGACGGCGCCTTGAGCGTCGCCGGGGTCGCGGCGACGGTATCAGTGGCGCTGAAGAGGCGCTGCACCGAGGCCACCAGGCGCCCTGCCCCGGCGATGATCACCGGGTTAGCCAGGCCGGCCTGGCCGCTGCGATGCCGTTGCAGTGCCAAGGGTTGCGGCAAGCCAACGGCCTGGGCCAGGCGCCGGCCCCAGGGGGAATTGACGAACGAAAGGTAGCTGTCACTCATAGAGGGTTTCACTCACAACACAGTTCTTGGCTGGTAAACCCGATCAAATGTGGGGAACTGGATTACCCTCTGTAGGAGCGAGCTTGCTCGCGAAAAACGTCAACGATAACGCGGGCTGCCTGAATGAACGCGGCGCCTGTGAGTTTTTCGCGAGCAAGCTCGCTCCTACAGTTAGGGCAATCCAGTTCCCACGTGGGGGCCGGGTTTCTATTAATTGACCGGGACGCTGCGCCGTTTGGCCACCGGCTCGAGCGCCTGCTTACGCTGCTGCAGGGCCTCCAGCAAACCAAAGTCCTGGGGGAAGTCATCCACCTGGATACCGTGGTCGGCGTATTCCACATAGCGCGCCAGCAAGGCGTCTTCGTCGTCGCTGATCAAATCCAGCGCCCGCGCCTTGACGCGCCAATCGGTAAAGGTCGTGGCAGCAATCGGCAGCGGGCCGAGCAGACCTTGCTTGATGGCGGGTTTGAGCCGCGCCTCGATCAACTCCACTTGGGGCAACAAACGGAACCCCAGTTCGCCATACGCCAGCTTGTCGACTTCCGGACGCGGGATATAGGAATTGGCCAGCAAACGGTCGCGGGTCTCGCCAGGGGTCTGCACCACCTGCGCCACCTGTGCCAACAGCCGGTCCGATGGTTTGCGCAGCGGGATGCCAAACGGAAAACTCAAGGCGCGCACCACCGCTGCAGCGGGTTTTGAGGGGTAGTTGTCGAGCACTTCGGCCAAGGCTTCATGGGCGCGCAGCAACGCGTCCTGGGCCGCCCAGTGCACCAGCGGCAAGTCCGCCTGGGGCCTGCCGTCATCCTCGAAGCGCTTGAGCACGCAAGAGAGGATGTACAGCTGCGACAAAATATCCCCCAGGCGCCCGGTGATACTTTCCTTGCGCTTGAGGGCGCCGCCCAGCACGCCCATGGAAATATCCGAGATCAGCGCCAGCACCACCGACAGCCGATTGGCCTGGCGGTAGTAGGCAGCCAGTGCCGGGTCGGTCTTGGCCGGCGCCGCAATCAGGCGCCCGCCGGTCAGGGCATGCACCGCTGCGCGTACGGTGTTGGCTACTACAAAACTCACATGGCCGAACATCGCACTGTCGAAGTCTTCCAGGGCCTTGCGCCGGTCGGGGTTGTGCGCCGCTTCCATCTCGCGGAACACGTAGGGATGGCAACGAATCAAGCCCTGGCCAAAGATGATCAGGCAGCGGGTCATGATGTTCGCGCCCTCCACCGTAATGGCGATGGGGCTTTGCTGGTAGGCACGGGCGAGGAAGTTATTGGGGCCCATGCAGATGCCTTTGCCGGCGACGATGTCCATGCCGTCGTTGACGATGATCCGCGCCCGCTCGGTGACGTGGTACTTGGCAATGGCCGAGATCACCGAGGGTTTCTCGCCAGCATCCAGGGACGCCACCGACACCTTGCGCACCGCATCACACGCATACAGATGCCCGGCCATACGCGCCAATGGCGCCTGCACACCTTCGAACTTGCCGATGGGCAGGCCGAATTGCTTGCGCATCGCCGCATAGGCGGTGGTACCGCGTACCGCCACTTTACCCAGGCCGACGTTGGCCGAAGGCAGGGAAATTGCCCTGCCTGCCGCCAGGCATTCCATCAACATGCGCCAGCCGTTGCCGATTTGTTCGCGACCACCGATCACCCACTCCAAGGGGATGAACACATCCTTGCCGGTGGTTGGGCCGTTCTGGAAGACCGCATTCAACGGCCAGTGACGCCGGCCGCTGTTTACGCCTGGATGGGAGGTGGGGATCAACGCACAGGTAATGCCCAGGGAACCTGGCGCGCCAAGCAGGCCCTGCGGGTCTTCGGCGCGGAACGCCAGGCCCAGCACCGTGGCAATCGGGCCGAGGGTGATGTAACGCTTGTCCCAGGTCACTTTGAAACCCAGTACTTCCTCGCCCTCATGCATGCCTTTGCAGACGATGCCCAGGTCGGGGATCGCGCCGGCATCGGAGCCGGCATACGGGCTGGTCAAGGCGAAACACGGGATGTCTTCACCGCGTGCCAGGCGCGGCAGGTAGTAGTTGCGCTGGGCGTCGGTGCCGTAATGCAGCAACAGCTCGGCCGGGCCGAGGGAGTTGGGAACCATCACCGAAATCGCTGCCGCCGAGCAGCGTGTCGACAGCTTCATCACTACTTGGGAATGGGCGTAGTGGGAGAAACCTTTGCCGCCGTACTGCTTGGGAATGATCATGCCGAGGAACCCGGCCTCCTTGGTGTACTGCCAGCCCTCGGGGGACATGTCCTGCCAGACTTGTGTGGTTTCCCAGTCGTTGGCGATGTCGCACAGGGTTTCGACTTCGTTGTCGAGGAAGGCTTGCTCCTCGACGCTCAGGCTGGCCGGCGCGGCTTGCAGCAGGCGCTGCCAGTTGGGTTTGCCGCTGAACAGCTCGGCATCCCACCACACGGTGCCGGACTCGATGGCCGCACGCTCGGTGTCGGACATCGCCGGCATGATCGTGCGAAACAGGCCCAGGGCCTTGGCGGTCAGCAGCTTGCGACGCAGCGGTTTGACCGCCATCACCAAGGCGGGCAGCACCACCAGCACTGCCGCCAGGGTCATGCCCGGCACGGCCACCACGTTGAACAGGTAACCCGCCGCCAACCAGACTAGGCCAGCGCCCAACCACAAGGTGGCGGCGGCTTGTCGATACGCCAGGGCAATCGCGGCGGCGAGACCCACCAATAACCAGATAAGCATGGGGATACCTCTACTTGATTCAGGGCGTGGCAAACGCGTGGGCAGCTCGATATGAACTGCGGCTGAAAACCACACTACAAACTTCAAAGAGCAAATTCAAATTTTGTTTTGAAATTTTTATTTAATCAATAAGCCAAAAAAACACGGCTGAATGCCTCAGCCTGTTATCACCGACACACATCACAGCTATGTAGAAGGACGCACCTCGGAGGAAGGCTGCAAGATGCGCTTGCCGCCCTCCGCCATCGTCCTCAGGCCCCGTCAGAACGCATAGGTCGCCGACAAACTGACCACATCACCGGAAGACTCGGCCTTGCCATCCAGGCTTGCGCCGCCCAGCCGGTCGATGTTCTTGGTCTTGAGATTGACCTTCTGTACGAACTGATGGGAATAGGCCACATCCAGGCTCAGGCCCTTGACCGCCTTCACATCGTAGCCAGCCCCCAGCGAAAGGAACGTACGATCACCATCGGGGATGCGTGGATCGCGGGTGGAGTTACGTGTAGGCGTCTGGTCGATAGCCACGCCGGCACGCAAGGTCAGTTCATCGGTCGCACGGTAGTCACCACCCAGGGAGTACATCCAGGTGTTTTTGTAGTTGTAGGGAATGGAGACAATGCGCATGTCGCCGGAGTCGAGGGTCAGGTCCTTGAACGACGACCATTCGGTCCAGGTGACGCTGGCACCCAGGGTCAGGCGATCGTTGAACTGATGCACCCAATCCAGGCCCGCCGTGGCAGGAATATCCAGTTGAACCTTTGCATGCGCACCGTTGGGGGCCAATTCCAGGCCAGGGTAGGCGGTGTTGACCAACGTACCGTTGCCCCCGAATGGGCTGGGTTGGGTCATGAGGTTATAGGAAAACTGGTCGGCGTACAGGTTGTACTTACCCGTCATCTTGTTTTTGATCTTGGCGTGGTAATTCAAACCCAAAGTGTCGCGCTCGGTGGGTTTCCACACCACGCCGGCAAACCAGCCAGTGGAAATATTGTCGACCTTGACCCGCATCAGCGCATGGCCCACGTCTGAGGGGAAGTTGATCCCGCCAAGCTCGGAGTCCGACACTGCCGCAGCGGACAACAGGTCGACGTTCTGGCTGACGAAGCCCTTGCTGTGCTGCACGATCATGCCGCCCCCCACGGAGAACTGGTCGTTGACTTTAAACGACAGCGAGCCCGTCAGCCCGACGGTTTCGATTTTGGTATCCACGGCAAAGTCGCGCAGTTTGGAGTCTTCATTCCAAGTGGAGCGCATGCCCTGTGGCACCACTTGGCTCAAGCCGAAGGCAAACCGGTCGCCCAAGGGCATTACCATGAAGCCGGTGGGCAGCCAGGCCGTGAAGCCGCCCTGGCCACCGTCGTTGTTATTGACAGCGGTTGCGGCGCCATCGGGAAAACCGTTCTCGTCCAACGGCGTACTGGAAATCGGGTTGCCGGCGTAATCCGAGGCACTGCCCTTGTACTTGATCTTGATGCGCGCATAGTCGACCGTGAATTGCGCAACATTGTGTTCGACAAACGCCATGGCGGCCGGGTTGTTGTAAGCCGAGCTCGGGTCGTTCTTGAACAACGAGCCGCCGGCAAACGCCCTGCCCCAACCAGGTGCGCCGTAGGTCGGGGTTGAAAAACCGCCAGCCTGTGCAGGCGCGATGAAGGCGGTTACCCCTCCCATTAACGCCAGCCCCAGCAAAACCTGCACGTGTTGTTTCTTATTATTCATGCGGCACTCCTTTTTGTTATCCCTGTGAACCGGCCTCGCCCGTTCGTCTTGCTGCCCGGCACTGCCTGAACTGGCGCCCGGTAAAGGCGCCAGTCTTTCAGCAGGTGATCAACCCAGTGTTCCGACCGGCCATCAAGGCACGATGGTGAAGGTTGGGCTTGGGGTCACGCTCAAGCTCACCACGGTGCAGCTGCCGCTGAGCCCCTGGTTGGCCGCCGTCAGCACCCCACCGCTGTAGCCCACGGTGATGGTCGATGGGCCACAGTTAGAGGCTGGGTACAGAACCGAAGAGGCGATGGTATAGCCGACATTGGCGACCGAACCTGCCGCTGGGCCGGTGGCGGTCAATGTCCATGGCAACCCAGTGATTTTTGGCAATGCGCAAAGGCCGCTACCGCTCACCGTCACCCCGGTGATCTTGGCCACCCCAGTGGCGTCGACGTTGCCGGTAAAGTTGGCGGTGCAGTTAACGGTGGCCTGATAGGACGACGGTGACTTCACCGAAATAGTGCCAGGCGCCGTAAAGTTCGAATTAACCGGCGTGATGCTGTAGGCATTGGCCATGGAAGCAGCACCCATGCAAACAGCCAAGGCAGAGAGCGACACGAGAGTTTTCAAGCTTTTCATTGTTTTTCCTCACATGTTATGGCGATTCATTTCGCCAGGGGTAATGGCCATGATCGAGAGGTCACGGTGAAACTGCAGAACTTCCCTTTCCAGCCAAATTTCAATGTATTTACCGCTGCAACAGTCGGAACGCGTTATTCGACAACTTTGAAGTTGGTTGGCATCTTGATCGACACCGTCTTGATCTTGCAGTCTTCGCCAATCGCCACATCGCTGGCTTCCAACTTGCCAGTGGCGTTATCCCAAGTACCGTCGGCCGTCGAAGGCCCGCACTTGCCGCCCAGGCCGAAGGCATGCACATCCACGCTGATCTTCGACATGGAGCCACTTTTTGTGTCTTTGGCGATTAACACCCAAGGCAAGTTGATAGCTTCGACGCGACTGCACTTGAGGCCACCGTCGAACTCGACCTTGTCCACATTCACCGACGAGCCATCGGCTGCAACCTTGCCGGCCACCTTGATGGTGCAATCGGCACTGATGAGCTTGCCTTTGGAAAAACTGATAGGCCCCTGGGCAGTGAAGGCACTGCCCGCGGGTTCGATACGCGCAGCCTGGGCCTGGTGATACACAATCAGGCCCATGGCCGCCAAGAAGATGTGGGCGGTGAACTTGGCAGAACTTTGCATGGTGTACGTCCTTCCCTTGAAATTATTGTTGTAGGGTCAAACCAGGTGCTTGCACTCAATACTTCGGGCGATCAGAACCTGCGCGATACACAGATCCCGAGTACACCCTGAAGGCTTACTTCATCTCAAAACGGCTTGGCACTACCGCTGTACTTTTCCAGGTACTTCAAGCGTTTTGACGGTTGAAGATTGGTCAGGTTGATATCACCGGCATAGTGATTCAGTACGCGATGGTCCATTCGACGCCGCCACAAATACGGCACATAAGCCCAGACAATCATGCTGGCGTAGCCATACGGAAGTTGCGGTGACTCATCAAAATGACGCAGCGACTGATAACTGCGCGTGGGGTTGGCATGGTGATCGGAGTGCCGTTGCAACTGGAACAGAAAGATATTGGTGACAATGCGATTACTGTTCCACGAGTGACGCGGCGAGCAGCGTTCATAACGGCCATTGGGCAACTTCTGGCGCTTGAGACCGTAATGTTCGACGTAGTTCACCACTTCCAACAACGAGAACCCGTAGATGCCCTGGATAATCAAGAACGGAATTACCGCCGCCCCCAGCCAGGCAATCATCGCGCCCCACAACACCACGCTGTACATCCAGGCGCTGAGCACGGCGTTCTTCCAGTGCAGCGCCGGCAGGCCGAGTTTGCGCAGGCGTTCGCGCTCCAGGTTCCAGGCCGACACGGCGCTGAACCACACCGAACGCGGCAGAAAAGCCCAGAAACTTTCACCCAGGCGCGAGCTGGCCGGGTCTTCCGGCGTGGCGACCCGTACGTGATGGCCACGGTTATGTTCGGTGTAGAAGTGCCCGTAGAAGGTCGGCGCCAGAGTAACCTTGGCCAGGAACACTTCCAGGGGCTTGGGTTTGTGCCCCAGCTCATGGGCGGTGTTGATGGCAATGCCGGTGGCGGCACCGGTGGACATGGCCATGCCCACATAGGTCAACCAGCTGATTTCACCGTGAAGTTCAGTGCGTGCGGTGATGAACGCGGCGGTCTTGGCCAGCCAGCTTGAGGGTTCCAGGGTGGCCGTGGCGTGCAACAAGCCGCCGTTGATGATCCAGTCGATGCCGCCTGCGGCGAGCCAACCGGTGATGACCACCGAGGCAATCACAAACAGCACGCCGGTGTAGACGATCCAGCGGTAGTAGCGTTGGGATTCAAGGTGGCTGACCGCAGATTCGGGCGGGTTGCTGACGTCTTCGCCGAGCAGGCCGTCAATCAGCGGGATCAAGCCGAAGATCACCAGCACGCCCACCCACCACAGTTGTTGCACGCCTGTGGTGATGGCAAGGGCGCCAGAGAGTAAGGGAGTGGCCAGCGGCATGATGCCGAGCCACCACAGGTGGCGTTTGCCGTCGGCCCACACGTTCGCAGCTGCCAGCGTCTGGTTCATGGCAGCCTCCGAACACATTCGGTAGGCAATGCGGCAGCGATGCGCTGACTGCTGCGAAAAATCATGCATGCGATAAAAGGCGTTTTTTTCATTATTTTATTCGCTCTTAGGCATTTCAAAAATAATTTCAAATTACACATTGAAATATTTTTTTAAATAAATAGCGCGGAATCGTTAGGTCGTCAACTAGTTTCTCCAGCCCTTTTTTCCGTGACCGAGCAGTCTCTTTTCAGCCATTGGGTCAGGTATTCAGGGCAGGCATCAACGCCAATGAACCGCAGTCGAGTAGCACCGTTATTTGCTCGCCAAGGCTACAGATGGCTGTAACGGTCTGACGTTTTCACCGGGTCGAACCCGCTTGGCCACCTGCTCCACCAGCGCCGCCACGCGCTCGGTGGCGGTGATCGGCAACATATGCCCGCGGCCTTCGATCACCTGCATTTTCAGCCCTGGCACCTTGCTGGCCAGGGCTTGGCCGTGTTTCTGGAAGTCGAGCACCTTGTCTTGCCCACCGTAGATCAGGCCGATGGGCAGGGTCAGTTGGGGGTAGCGCTTGACCATGTCCGGCAGGTGATCATTGACCCGGTTGATCTCGGTGGACGCGGCGTAGAAGTTGTCGGGGCGCATGCCCAACAAGCCGCCGCCACGGCTGGCGAAGTCTGGCGGCGCAGGGTCCGGGGCGAACACGCCCTTCACCACCGAGTCTTTGGTCAGCAGGCCGATGGGCAGGGTCAAGGTGTGGGCCACCCAGCGCCGCAGCCAGGCCGGGCGCACGGCCAGAGACAGGAACACCAGCGGCAGCATGCGCTGGGGGTGAGTCAAGGGCGCAACCAGCACCAACCCAGACACCGCATGGGGATGGTCGAGGGCCAGCGCCAGGGCAATCGCGCCGCCCAGGGAGTGCCCCAGCACCAGCGGCTTGTCCAGGTCCAGCGTCTTGATAAAGGCCGCGATTTGTCGCGCCTGGGCCGGCAAGTCTGCTGGCGTGCCGCTGCGCCGGGTGGAATAGCCTGAGCCCGGCCGGTCGAGGCTGATGACGCGAAAATGCTCACGCAACTGGCCGGACAAGGCATAGGTCAGGTTGCGACTACTGCCCATCAGCCCGTGAATCATCACCAGCGGCGGGCCCTTGCCCTCTTCGACATAATGAAAGCGCTCGCCATCCACCTCGACGAAGCGCCCGTTGATCGGCACGGTCGCTTCAATGCGCCGCGTCATCCAGGCACTCAAGCCCCATAACACCGCGCTGGCGCCCACCAGCACACCCGCAGCGACAACCCACTCCACAGCCATAGCTCGGTCCTCTGCTTCCCTGCTGCTGGCGACCCGACCGGAATTAGCCTGGCCTCAGCCATCGTCCACACCCTGGACCTAGACTTCATGCATACCACGTTCGTCCGTCGGACAAATCGCTCATGCGCAACAAGGCCCTAGCGTAGGCGAATTTTTCAGGTAGATTATTTAAAATCTTTTTTAAAATAAATAATTCAATTTTCCTTTGCAATGGTGTTCTATCTAAAAGACAAAACAAAAACAGGAGCACATCCGATGCCCAAGCGCTTTATTGACGAGGCAGCCCTATGAATGCCCCCAGTGACTCAATCGACATCGCCATCATTGGCTCCGGGTTCGCGGGCCTGTGCATGGCGATCAAACTCAAGGAGGCCGGGCTCACCGACTTCTTTATCGCCGAACAGGCCGAGACACTCGGCGGTACGTGGCGCGACAACCACTACCCAGGGTGCGCCTGCGACGTGCAGTCCCATGTGTACTCGTTTTCCTTTGCGCCCAACCCGAACTGGACGCGACAGTTCGCGGCGCAACCCGAGATTCGTGCCTATCTGGAAGACTGCGCCAAGCGCTTCGAGCTAGCGCCTTACCTGCGCTTTGGCATGGGCTTGCAACGTGCGCTGTTTGATGAACAGCAGCAGCGCTGGCAGCTGACCTTCAGCGACGGCCGCCAGGTCAGCGCACGGGTGCTGGTGTCGGGCATGGGGGGCTTGTCACGCCCGGCAATGCCAGATATCCCAGGGCTGGACAGTTTCAAGGGCAAGCGCTTCCACTCCCAGCAGTGGGATCACGAGTACGCCTTGAAGGGCAAGCGCGTGGCGGTGATCGGCACCGGTGCCAGCGCCATCCAGTTCGTGCCGCAGATCGCCCCGCAGGTAGCGCACCTGGACCTGTTCCAGCGCACGCCGCCGTGGATCATGCCCAAACCCGATCGGCCGATTTCAACGGTCGAACGGTGGCTGTTCAAGCACCTGCCGCTCACCCAGAAGCTGGTACGCGCTGCACTTTACTGGGCACTGGAAGGCCGCGTGGTGGGCTTTGCCCTGCATCCACGCCTGATGAAAATGGTGCAGAAAATCGCCCTGCGTCACCTGCGCAAACAGGTGGCCCGCCCTTCCCTGCGCAAAACCCTGACGCCGGACTACACCATCGGCTGCAAGCGCGTGCTGATCTCCAACGATTACTACCCGGCACTCTCGCGCAGCAATGTCGAAGTCGTCACCGACAGCGTGCTGCGCATCGAAGCCGACGGCGTGATCACTGCCGACGGTATCAAGCACCCCGCCGATTGCCTGATCTTCGGCACAGGTTTCCAGGCCAGCGACCCGTTGCCCCGTGGCTGCATCATCGGCCGTGACGGCATCGACCTGATGGACGCCTGGCGCGATGGCGCCCATGCCTATAAAGGCACCACCGTGCCGGGCTACCCGAACCTGTTTCTGATCGTCGGCCCCAACACCGGCCTGGGGCATAACTCGATGATCCTGATGATTGAGGCCCAGGTCGCGTACATCCTTGATGCCCTGAAACACATGCAGCGCCAGCGCATCACCACGGTGGAGGTCAAACCTGCCGTGGAGCACGCCTACAACCAGCAGTTGCAGGACAAACTCAAGCGCACCATCTGGAGCACCGGCGGCTGCCAGAGCTGGTACCTCGACCCGCGTACCGGCAAGAACACCACGCTGTGGCCCGGCTCGACCTGGCGCTTCAAGCAGGTCACCCGGCATTTTGCCCTCAAGGACTACAGCGTCAGCCAGGCGCCGACGCCCGCCCTCCCGCGAGCGGTTGCAACGCCCCACTCCACCACAGAAGGCAGCCTGTCATGAAGTCATTCAACGGCCGCGTCGCGGCGATCACGGGCGCGGCTTCCGGCATGGGCCGCGCACTGGCCCTGGCCCTGGCGCGGGAAGGGTGTCACCTGGCGCTGGCAGACAAAAACAGCCAGGGCCTGGAACACACCCAGGACCTGATCCGCGCCTCGACGTTGTCGCCGGTTACCGTCACCACCCAGGTGCTGGACGTCTCCGACCGCCAAGCCATGCAGGCGTGGGCAGCGCGTTGTGCGGCTGAGCACGGCCAGGTCAACCTGGTGTTCAACAATGCCGGGGTGGCGCTGTCGAGCACCGTCGAAGGGGTGGATTACGCCGACCTGGAATGGATCGTCGGCATCAACTTCTGGGGAGTGGTGCATGGCACCAAGGCGTTCCTGCCGTACCTCAAGGCCAGCGGCGACGGGCATATCATCAATACGTCCAGCGTGTTCGGCCTGTTCGCCCAGCCGGGCATGAGCGGCTACAACGCCACCAAGTTCGCCGTGCGCGGCTTCACCGAAGCCTTGCGCCAGGAACTCGACCTGCAACGCTGCGGCGTGTCGGCCACCTGTGTACACCCCGGTGGCATTCGTACCGACATCTGCCGCAGCAGCCGCATCGACGCGAACATGACCGGTTTTCTCATCCACAGCGAGCAACAAGCCCGCGCCGATTTCGAAAAGCTCTTCATCACTGACGCCGACCAGGCCGCCAACGTGATCCTGCAAGGCGTACGCAAAAACAAGCGCCGCGTGCTGATTGGCCGCGATGCCTATTTCCTCGACCTGCTCGCCCGTTGCCTGCCGGCGGCCTATCAGGCGCTGGTGGTGTTTGCCAGCAAACGCATGGCGCCCAAGCCGCGTACGCCAGTGTTTGAAACCAACGACGAGCCTCGACTCTGAACAGGAGCACGCAGCATGTTGCCGATCCGTCGCGATATCCGTTTTGCCTTGCCTGCCGAGCGCATCAAGAACTGGCACGAACAAGGGCCTGTGGTCAGCCATTTCTTCAATGCCCTGTCGTTGCTGTTTCCCCAGGGCGAGCTGTTCTTCATGGACAGCGTGCGCCACTACCGTGGGCAGATCGACGATGCCGAACTGAAAAAAGAGATCCAGGGGTTTATCGGCCAGGAGGCCATGCACAGCCGCGAACACGTGGCCTATAACGACTTGCTGCAAGCGGCCGGCCTGCCGGCGCATACCCTTGACCGACGCTTGAAGTTCTTCCTCGACCTGCAGAAAAAACACCTGCCGCCCTCGTTCAACCTGGCGGTGACCATCGCTCTGGAACACTACACCGCCATGCTCGCGGAAATCCTGCTGAGCGACCCGTCGCGCTTTGGCGACTCACTCAAGGGTTACCAGCAGATGTGGTACTGGCACGCCTTGGAAGAAACCGAACATAAAGCCGTGGCGTTCGATGTGTGGAACACAGTGATCAAGCCAGGGCCTGCGCGTTACTTGCTGCGCACTGGGACCATGCTGACCACCAGCGTGCTGTTCTGGGTGGTGGTGCTGGATTTTCACGTGCGCCTGTTGATTGCCGACCGCACTTCGCGTGGCACGCTGAAGGGGCTGTGGCGCATGGTTAAATTCTTGTATGGGCCCAAAGGCGTGTTTCCACGGATGTTCCGGCCGTGGCTGCATTACTTCAAGCCGGGGTTTCATCCCTGGGATCATGACAACCGGGCGCGGTTGGCGGGCATTGACCGGTTGGTCGAAGAGATAGAGCGTACGCGCCGCGGCTACGACGCTTATCAAACTGACGCCCCCTGACCTAACTGTGCGGGCTTGCTCGCGAAGGCGGTGGGGCAGTCACTGAATCTTTAACTGAACCACCGCTTTCGCAGGCAAGCCAGCTCCCACATTGGTCATGTACTACCCACAAAATCTGCGCCTGGCACAGATCCCCCTGTGCGGGCTTGCTCGCGAAATCGGTGTGTCAGCCACTGAAGCTTTAGCTGAACCACCGCTTTCGCAGGCAAGCCAGCTCCCACATTGGTCACGTACTACCCACAAAATCTGCGCCTGGCACAGATCCCCTGTGGGAGCGGGCTTGCTCGCGAAGGCGGT
>NZ_LYSO01000067.1:0-32898 GCF_001728935.1 Pseudomonas sp. AP42 | reverse complement strand
GGCATTCGCTGATCTGACCGGTGTCGGTAGTTTGGATGCCTTAGGCCGGCAGATCCGCGCCCAGGTACTTCGCTGCACCGGCATACCTGTTGGTGTCGGTATTGCTCATACAAAGACCCTGGCGAAGCTGGCAAACCACACTGCGAAGCGTCTGCAATCGCAAACCGGTGGTGTGGTCAATATCACCGACCCGATTAAGCGGGACTGGGTGCTGCGTAATACGGACGTGGCAGAGGTGTGGGGCGTTGGCCGCAAGATGAAACTTCATCTCGATGCAATGGGCATAAAGTCTGCAATGGACCTAGCTAAGGCGGATCCATGGACGCTCCGCAAGAAATTTAGTGTAGTGATCGAGAAGACGGCCAGGGAGCTGGGCGGTACACCATGCCTGGAACTGGATGAGCCAGACCCGCCAAAGCAGGAGATCTGCTGCAGTCGTATGTTCGGTCAACGGCTAACGGAGCTGGCTCCTATTAGGGAGGCGGTGGCCACCTACATGATGCGAGCTTCTGAAAAGCTTCGGGCTCAGAACTCGTTATGCAAAAAGGTGCGTGTGAGCATCCGTACCGGCATGTTCAACCCTGAAGAGGCAAAGTACGCCAACGGGGTAGTGGTTGATATGCCGTACCCCACTGACGACGTGCGCCTTCTCACTCAAGCGGCTGTTGGCGCGCTTGAACGCTTATTTCGGCCAGGCTTCAAGTACAGCAAAGCAGAAGTTATGCTGCTCAACCTGTGTCAGCCGGGTGAGTACACAGATGATCTTTTTGCAATATCGCAGCCGGCCGAGGCAACCCGAGTGATGACGGTTCTAGATCAGATAAACGACCGCTGGGGTAGGGGCACATTGCGCGCGGCCAGCGTTCCGGGTAGCCCGGAATGGGGGATGAGGCGTGAAATGATGAGTCAGAGCTACACAACGAAACTCAATCAATTATGGACGGTATCATGTACATAGTTTTGCCAGTAAAGCTTTGCATATAGCCTCTGCCCCCGTTTACGGATTGCTTATTGTGCTCGTAGTGTCAATAATTCCGGAAGAAATAGGTGTGGTCGGATAAATAATGAGTTCAGATGTGTTATTGGCAACTTTAATTTCTATCGTGTTGTTCTTGTAAAGTGGTCGCGCGAGAATAAAATTGCCTTGGTTCTGTCCTATAATGTTCCAGTGCTCTCCTTTAACATCCTTAACAGAAGAGTAATTACTGAAACCAGTGCGCATAGCGCTCTGCGCAGCTGCGGCTCCTAAGGATTTGGGAGAGTCAAATATTCCTATCATGACTGTGCAAAGAATAAGCAAGGAATAAATTGGTATTTGAAATTTTCTATCCTCGGGTTTAAATCTGGGGATGGTTGTTTCGTTTGAAAGAAGCTTTATTATCCCTCCGAGAATGAAGCCTGTGGTGAGTATCTGGTACTGACTCTTAAAGATTGAAAATTCAGGTGTTGAGTTTTTCTCAACTAGTGAAGCAGCGAGATCTCCAAATGGAACCAGTATAAAAACGAAGACAACTAGAGTCATAGTTGCAGCATCGTGCCTCCAGTTGGACAACGCCCAAATGGAAAACCATCCGACGACTCCTGCCAGAAGAAATAACTTTATGATAGCTATGCCAGTCTTGATGGTATCTAAATAATTTGGATAGCCACTCATCCAGGGGAAGCCAAGTTCGATATAAAAACCGTCTTGCCATCGCATACCTACAATAAAGGTAAGAACGATACATACTGCGGTAAGCTGTGAGACTGTGCCCATACCTTTCGAGATTTTATCCATTGCTTTTTATTCTCATATGGCGGTGGATTGCTTGATTAAATTGGTTAATTGGCTACCGCGCCTGGAGGGGGAGCAGTAGTAAGTGTGAGTGCGGTCATGGTCTAGGGCAGTATTCCCCACGAAAGCGCAAAGGTATGGCGCAACCCGGTGAAGAATCATCCTTGTCAGGCGCTTAAACTATTCATATCCGTCAAACGAAGCTCTGCCGCAATAGCGTTCTGAATTGCTCAAATGTATTTATAAAGGATACTGGGTGTTGGCCTTTACGGAACCTACGATTAGACATCAATAGCTGCTCCATCTCTGCCTGAGTTCTCTCTAGCGCATCACCAACACCAATCGCTCCGATAACCTCGGCACCAATTCTGTCGCCGATATGTGGTGAAATGCTAAAACGTCCGCCCCCCGGCTCTTTACTATCCTCTTCAATTTGGTTGAAAAGACTTTCCATAGATCCCGCTGGCTTATCTTTTAACCATTCAGTAAGTGTTATCAAATCTTTGAGTGTCATGTAAATGACATCTTTTAGTTGCACAGGAAGGCGTCCATATTTTTGCACAAGCGCGTCTTCAAAACCATCTTGTATGTAATGAGATATGTATTCGCCGCCATAAATATGAAAGTCTTCCAGCGTGACAACTATGATTCTAGTTCTCTTGTTTTTAAAGGCGTCTACTGCACTTAATTTAAAAGCTGTTTCTTGACCCTGTTCAACACCCTTAATGAAACTATCTTTTAGAAGGTCTGAAAGCAAACTCGGGTCATATGCGCATCTCATCAATACCGACGGGGTTATTGCCTTGGACTCAAATACGAAAACATCATCTTTGTCTACCACGACGTAATCTGCGATTTTTCCAGTCTTAATCGGTATTATCTTATTTAGATCGGGCATTGAGTAAACTTTCATTGCTGTTTTATATAATCTTTCTCCCACGTAGCATTCTACATCTCTACCGAAGTTTCCATAAAATTGAGGGCAGCCTTTAAGGACGTCCATTGCAATACTTCTTAATCCAGAAACACATATTCCAGCATTGAAAATTATAAGCCCATCATTTACCATGATAATGGGTTTGTTTTTGAAGGGAGTTTCTTGATACAGCTCTGCCGAATTACAATCATTGACCGAGAAGGGTTGGAGATATTGAGGTAGTCTTTGAAATGGAAGTGCGACAAGCTTCAAGAAATTAACTAATGCCGCGTCGCTTATAGCGGGGGATAAATGGGAGTAAAATGCTGTCATACTCCATCTAACTACGCTGTTGGGGTTTTCCTTGCCAGTCACCGTCATTAGGTAGCATGCAATCTTATAGTATTCGTTAAGAGTGATTCCGACTTTTTGATGGAATAGGTCATTGTTAAAGTCCCGCGACCTTTCAAGTAGCGTGCGTTGTAGAATTACTTGGCGCCAGCTATCAATTATTGGAACCTGGTACCACAACTGCTGGATTACCATCGCTCGCATCATTAGCATAAAGATTTCGGGGGATGTATCCAGTAACCGATTAGATAACTTATAAATCCTATTTATTAACTTTAAGAAGGCATCATTGCTCATTTCAAGCGAGCCGCTTACTTCCAAGAGAGAAAGCTTCAAAGAAAACATGACTACCCATGGCATATGTTTTAATGTGCGGCCTTGATCGAGATAATTCATCGCACAGTTGAATACTGAATGATGCGAATAGCGGGATAGCTCCGTCTTAATATAGCCAAGCTCTCTAGTGTACGACGCGACAATCAAAATTCACCTCCTGGTTATACCGAATGTAGTCGCCAATTGAGCCAAACAAAGTCCACCATACCCCGTGGACCAAAACGGTCGCTATGAATGACTTACCCAGCACCCTTGGATTGTAGCGGAGAATGCCAAAAGGCGTCTGCATAATGGGATGCACTCAGCTCCATAGGCGGCTGAGTTTTTTGTCTGGGAAGTCTATTATGTCCATGTATAAATAATCATCTCCAAGACGTTGAGTTACCCGACCCTGCTCAGAGAATCGATAGCCTAAGTCGGACTATCAGTCCTTCTGTGGGTGCTAAGCAGTCAGGAGAGGAGGCGTTTGGGTGTTTACTTTAGGGGGGCGAGAGAAGGTGCATCCGATCCATCACGTTGAACACATAGACATCCGATATAGCATTGGCAATCAGGTGCAGAGGTTGACTCGGTGGTGACCTTGTGGTGGTGAAATGGGAGCCGGGAGCGTTAATTTGACTGTTCCTGTGGGGGGCGGGACTTAGCGGCTTAACGTTTAGTTTGAGTATTGTTAGGGCATCCGCAGGATATAAAGCGTATCCGGACATACCTGGTTGTGGGGCGAAAATGGGGCAAATCATACGCCAATCAATGCCATCCAATGCCCATTATGCATTTATGCAACCTGCCATGAATGTGCGTCACAGCGCGCAATCACGGGACTATCGCCTGAAATCCCCCACATACTCCTACACAATCGGGGTGTGCTTTGTCAGAGACGATTAGTTCGTAGCTTCGCCAAGCCCTGCTTGATGTGCCCAGCATTTTCGCCGATCACGAATAGAGCACCACGGACGTTGTCACCAACTTCATCCATGCCTTGCTTTTCGCTTTGGAGAGCCAACTCCATCAGAGCTGCTTCCAACGCCAGCTGATTCTCGTACATTCGTTCAAGCAAATCTGGGAGTGAGTATTCCCCTGCCATGTGTGTCACCCCGCCTAAAAGGGCTAAGCATAGCAGTGGCGTAGTAAATTGGTGCTTGCTTAGAAATTGCTACGAGGAAGGCCGCTCAATGCCTCGAAAGCAGGGGTAGTGGCGCTTTTGGGGAGAGCGACGTCCAATCCATCATCGGACGGATCGTTTAGCTGGCTTCCCTGCAGTCGTATGGGATCCTAAGCTGCCTACCGCGAAGGGCAGCAGTAGGCCAGAAACAGCCATTCATAGATGACGCTTCCGGCCCGGAGCGGACGCTAGCTAATGTTAGCGCAAAGCCATTGCCAGCCATTCATCTACGGGCAGGCTCAGGCTTGAACAGTCCAAGCTAACTCACTAGGCTCTAGGATAATGCCTTTCTCTCGCGTCAGTTTCTGGTTATATGACCTCGACCTTCCCGGCCTGTGTGTTGATCTTCGGCTGGCTCCACAAACCAGCCATTGACGGAGAGTTGATGGTGCGCCCAAGTGGGTAACTTCAACAAAGTCGATATTGAGCCATCTTGAAAATACGCGCTGGTAGCAGGTTGTCAGCTGGGTAATTGCACAGGGTTGCCCACTCATTTGAATTCGACTTGACCAATAATTTTCATCGGATTTCACCATCGCTCAGCGTGGTCATAACCGGAAAATCGCACCCCTTAGCTGACCTGACCTTGGCGTAGGACGCTAACGAAGGGGTAACAGCCAAAAGCTACCACTGATGCAGGAACAATCAGCTAAAGACGGGTGATGCTCACTACGTATCCGCTTCCAAGGCCAGTCATAGCTAGAGGCTTGCCGTTTGTGGGTGAGGTTGCGGCTGTATGCCTATACAGCATCGCATGAAGACCATCATTTCTTTATGATAGCGTTTTGATACTTAAAATTTAAGGACTGCCATGCACGATATGGAAATTATTCACTTTATGGATCAACGCGCTATCGAATTAGTGCAATCTTACTACAGGCGATCTGAACTGATCCCATTCATCGGCTCAGGCTTTACCAAGGATTGCTCATCATTTAAATCAAAAGTTCCAGATGCTAAAGCATTGATCAATGGTATTAAAAAGCTTGCACTGGCCAACAATGATTTAAGTGATTCGCGTAAGCTACAAATTAATGGCATCTCATCCTTGAAAAGCTGCTTTGGGCTGGTGACCCGACCAGATTTCATCCCGCAAAAAACTTCACGAAACTATTTTGAAGCCGTTTTCTCAAAGATCCAATTGCCACCGCCCAAAAAAAATATACTTGATCTAGACTGGCCTCACATCTTCACATTTAATATTGACGACGCGATTGAAACCCAACGACGCGACCTCATCAAGGTGCTTCCGCATCGTGAAATTTCAGTGGAACGTGCCAGCGCGGCAAAATGCCTATTCAAAATCCATGGCGACATTTCGGAGTACCTAATTTACGAAGATACCAAGCTAATTTTTACCTGGAAGGAATACGCCGAAAGTATCTCTAGCAACGCATCTACACTTTCTATGCTAAGAGACCTCGCAAAAAATGGTTCAATGCTTTTCATTGGTTGTAGTCTCGATGCAGAAGTCGACCTTCAAAATTTGGCGAAAGATTACGCTTTTTCTCGATCTATTTTCTTAAAAGTAGGCGACATAGATATTGAGTCAGAAATGGCTTTGCAAGACTATGGCATAAGAACAATAATACAATTTGATCGTTATGATGAGATTTATAGTTGGTTGCACGAGATTTTAAAAGATGTTGAGCCTGAGCCAAGATTGCAAAACCTTGAGATTGAAGTAAAACCCTCAGTCAAAAGTGATATTATTAACTATATTGCGAAAGGAGGACCTATATTTCATACCGGCTCAGGCAAAAGAGTTGCTTCACTTCCTGAAATCACAATCGCTCGTGATCTTATCGGGCAAAATCGCAGCAAAATCTCCAGCAACGTTTACACTGCCATTGTCGGGCGCCGATTCTCAGGAAAAACAACGGCTTTGCTTGAAATATTTAGAGAGTTTACTGAATACAATACCTATTTCTTACCGTCGACCGAAACGTATTCACCAAAGCTTAAAACGCTCATCGAAAAAAATGAACACTCGATGTTTATTTTTGATTCAAACAGCATTGGCCACGAAGATTTCAAGGAGATTCTAAAGCTCCGAACGTCGAGTACAAATAGACTCGTATTCAGTTTCTCCAAATCTGATTTCGAACAATATCGCCCATCGCTAGATCGTGGGAATGTTAAATTTCACACCATTACGTTAGCGCCGAATCTCTCTTCAGACGAGTCTAAAGATTACACCAATCGCCTTAACACTTTAGGGTTGCCTAACTACAAATTAGGAGAGTCCCTGCTAGATTTTTCCTATAGAATCTATGGTGAATACAAAAGCCAAATCAGAAGCTCAAAACTCTTTGATCGCCACCTCAATGAGGAACTTTTCAATATCTGCTTATTGACCGCCGCTTTTGACAAGGCTACCTCCGGGCAGCTCACAAGCATTGACCCAGGCTTTGACATATTTAATTTCACTTCCAAGCATGAAATCATTTTTGAAAGTGAACAGCTATCGGGCAGTAGCGGAAAAATAATTACCTGCAACTCGAAGCCTTGGCTGTTTACTATACTGAAAGACGCCTCTCGTACAAATGCTAAGACTGTGATTGACTACACTGCCCGCCTGGTTTCAACTCTCCTAAAAAACGGACATCAAGAGACTGCAAACTCCCTAATTCGATTCGATAAACTAAACGAGATATTCTCTAGCGGTGCAGCTAAATTAATTCGTGAAATTTATCGAAAATTGCATGGTGAATACAACAAAATTCCACATTATTGGCTTCAGATGGCGAAGTGTGAGTTGATGGCTGGAAAAAGTAGCGACGAGTTAGATCATGGCATCCATTGTTGCCGAAAAATCCGAATTGATGATAACGGCAAAAAAACAAACACCTACTACAGCGCCACCCTTATACTGGGGCAGCTTCTATGTAAAAAATACGAACTCACTCGAAGCTCCGAACTTTTTCCCGATATGCTATCTTCATTTACAGAGTCTTTTGACAACTACCAAAATAACAAGTCGCACCTTGATAAGATAAGGTTGCATTACAAGTCAAATAAGCACTCAATCAGAATGGCTCTTGATGCACTTTTTGGCCAGGGCACTCAATTTGCTCTTTTAAATAAGAGTGAGATCAAAACGCTTGAGCAACACCTGAGCTGACCCTCAGAACTAAATAACTATTAAGTTAAACTAATATGGCGGGGCACCCCCGCCATTGAGGGCAAAACAATCTAATACGTACTTTCGGCCGAGCAGGCGTGGGATCAAGTTAAAGGCTGGAACACTAAATGAGGTTTACACCCGCTCTTAGGTTCCCAGTCGCCACTTATGCCTCTGGCCACTGGCCACTTTGTGTCGGAAACGGGTACTCGTGAGTGGCCGTTTTTGGCCGAAAGCAGTCGCAAAGTATTTGTAATTCTTTAGGCAATTCCGTGGCTTGCCTTCATTCGACATGATGCTCGGGAGGACAAAAACGGTTCCCAAACTCAAAACGCACCCCTTGCAGAATGCGGTCTGTAGCCTGACCGATTGCCATGAGTAATGGAACGCCGACGGGTTTCGGGGCATTGGCCCGCTTGAATTTGCATAGCGGTCTTGAAAACCGGCGGACGTTAATAGCGTCTCCAGGGTTCGAATCCCTGGTTTCCCGCCAAACATCAAAGAGAAATCCCGCGAGCTAAACGCTCCGCGGGATTTTTTTGTCCCCGATTTATGCGCCTACCCCGTCTGTACCCCCGTTTGTGACGGGATTGGCATGGCCCGTGTGGGCCGGTATGGCGGAGGGGGGTGAGCAAAAGTGACAGGCCGGCAGCACCGCTACGGAATAGGCCTGTGCTGCAGGGCTGACACTTCGAAGAGTATGCAGCACCAGCCGCCGCATCCAGGGGGGATAACCGTCCAAGCTGCGGTTCAACCAGCGCCGCCAGTCGTAGCGCACATGATCGCGGACTTCCTCGGCATCCAACTCACCCCCAAAACCAATCGGCGACAGCGGGCTGCAGCCGAGAACGCGCTGGCAGTTGGCAAACGAGAACGGCAGCGGGTCGTGGCGGGCTCGGCTAACACCCAACGCAGGGTGTCGAATTTCTCTGTCAGCGGTGCAAGAGGATTGGCCAACTCGCCGACGTCCTGAAGCAGACGCCAATGCAGGTAGACCGGTTCTTCTTTATTCCAGTCGGATGTATCGCCAGGCGACTCGTTCGCTTGCGCATGTGGGATGCCCGTCAGCGGTAAGGTACCCGACAGGCGATGCCGGGGCCTGCTGTCGAGGCTGTGATCAATGGCGCGACTTACGAGTGTGTGGCTGCCGAGTTCGGTGTTTCCCGTTCTTCGGTCGAGCGGCGAATCAAGCTGATCGCCACTCAGTTAAGTGAAACGGTCGGCATTGAAGGATTGTGAACGGAGGGCACGTTGTTTGCGATGCGGCTGCGCCAGGCCGGCCCTGAGATCCCGCAGGCATTGCCGCACGTTCACGCCCCAGCCGCCGAGTCGTGCGGCCCATCACAGACTGTTAAGCCGTGAGGACATTCATCGCGGTGCGGCGCGTATTCGCGCGGTCTTCGCGCCCCAACCATGACTCGGCGTTGTATTACCTGTTGTTTTCCACTGGAGGCTGGTCATTGGAAATGGTACGGCTTAAGGTCGGTGATTAGGCGCCAAGTGCATCAAACCTGACTACCGGCCATTGAGCGTTCAGCGCCTGAGCAACCTCCCGCCTTAGCAACTCACGGCTGCAGATTCGATAGATAAATGCCGGCCACGCGCCAAGTCGCTTCAGATCTGCTGGCAGTGTGCTACCTTGGAATCCTCTCACGGAAAGCAGGGACGATAGCGATGGTCACAGGCAAGTCAATCAACAGCGTTAATCGAATCATCGCGCACTCGCATGGCGCCCGCGAAATGCTGTTCGTGATTGAGCGAGAAAAGGTCGATCAGAACCTTCAGGCGCGGCTGGCGATCGCTCACCTTGAAAAAGACGGTGACTCGATCCTTCCTGCGACGATCGGCAAAGTCAGCGAATTCAATGCGCGCGGCAAGGAGATCAAACGGCGAGATCTCCCGCTTATCAAAAAATCAGTCCCTCAGTACCGGAGCTGGAAAGACTGGCATGGCAACGATCACAGTGGTGTGCAAATCCGAACCATGGATGTGTATCCCATCGACTTTGTTCGTCCGCCCATGGAGCACCTTTCTCTAAGTGTCATTGATGGGAAGGAATACGTCGTGACGCGCAGGGTGAAAATCGATGAGCCGTCCACCGCGCTTATTCACGTGGCGAACCTCATGCTCGAATTTTTCCAAGAGTTTGAGATTTTCGACGTTGACCGCAAACGCATTGCAAAGGTGCAGGCACGCCAGCTGCAGTGGGATTTGCTTCCTCCTGGGAAGTACCCTTGGAAGAGCGCAGAGGTCATCGTGAAACCATATCTGGCCGGTCTGCGACCTTCAGAGCAGGGAGTGATCGAGCACCGTATCAGGGAGATTACTCGATTCGAGCCTGATTTCTTTGCCACGGGCCGAGGTGGCTACCAAGGTTACTTCGTCTTTGGCTTTGTCAAGCGTGGGATTTATCTTCTTGAAAGCTCACATTTGGATAACGCCACCTATAAGTTTGGTGAGGATTGGGAAGTCCTGTCGACCCTGACCAAGGACGAGATCATCAACGGCGATCACAACCATAAACGTCTGATCCACGATAAAGCCTGGGGACGTAAGATCCGTGAAATGCTCGCGTACGCGTAGTGGTTTAAGACTCTTCCTAGTGCCAGGCACGGGTTCTACGAAGACTCGGCTTCTGGCGCGTCGTGACTGGCTCTTAGCCAGAGGTCGACGTATTCGTCGAATTGGATCGCAATGCTCGCGGCTGGATTGGCTAAGCGTCGGCGATGTTCGCTGTTGGATTCATTGAACGTCTAGTTGCGATTGAACCTTATATCCTCAAGCACCGCTGACCTCACTTGGAAAGGATTCTACTTTGAAGCTTCAGTTCGTTCGCATCTGTGGTTTTCAATCGTTTGGTGCAGAACCAGAAATTGTTGATCTGTCTGACCTTACATTCTTGATCGGGCCGAACGGCTCAGGGAAGACCGCGACTCTACAAGCGCTTTGCCGCCTCTTTTCGTTTGACCCGAATCAGCGGCGACTCCGTAAATCGGATTTCTTTGTCCCGCACGATGAGACTCAGGTTCTCGATCAGCGAATTCTGTGGATCGAGGCTGAGTTGGGTGCATCAACTGCAGTACTAATTTGTTTTCTGCCAACTCCCCCATTCGGTAATCTACGTACTCAAGGCGACTTCGCGCCAGTTCTTTTACTGGCGGATGTAGGCGCGTCCACGCTGAACCGCTCCCACTGAAATGTTTGCGGATGCGCTTGTCCGGATCTTTGGATTGTCCCACATAGAATTTATCGTTCGCGAGTTCACGAACGTAGAGATATCGCGTGCACTTTTCTAACATCCAGTCCATAGATCCCTTTGGCCTCCAGTTGCCTAAGTCAGCGCGTAAAGATTCGGCGCTTACTTTGCGCCGGATGAGGGGGTGGGATCGTTTTGCTCTGGATCATTCAGTACCTGCTGGTGCATGTACATGAATTGGTGGGCTGTTTTCAAAGCAGGCGGTAAATGTTCTTCCGGGTGATACACCGGATCGCGTAATGCGTTGCCGTAGCGGGTTCGCAGGTTCTCTGCGATCAACTCTGGCGTTATTAGGTTCGCAACAGAATCGTAGCTGCGCCTTTCAAAGTCAGATCTGACAGGCAGCCCTGACTCTACAAACCACCCCTCACCAACGAAGCACTCCAGAAAAGTGTCGACACCAGTTGGATCCGCTTCGAAGTGAGCACTGAGCGCTTTTCGTACAGAGGTATTTCCAAGATGCTTATTCCAGAGCCAGTACAGACTCGGCATGTCCTTTGGGTCCGAAGCAAAGAGTGGTCGTTCGTTGTCAGCACTGCAAATTTTGTGAGCCAGACGTTGGTTTAAGATCTCTTCAATGGCATCGGAAAAAACGCGCTCGTCTTCGTGGCGTCCTTCATGGTGATGAATCCATCGAAAACATTCCATTCCGAATCCCAGCGGATTAGCTGCGTCGATTACTTCTTCTGCCGCACGTTGTCGGGTGTCAGGATCAGGTATTCGCCTCAGTAATTCAGATACCAGCATGCCCCCTTGCATGATGGTGCCGCCTATCACCATTGGCCCGCGCTCTCGGGGCATCAGTGTCGCATTGGCAGAGAGCGTGACCATCAGTGCATATGCCTGCTCTTCTGGGATTTCTTCCGCGTGGGCACGAAGCTTTTGAATAAGTTTTGGAAACGCTCCGCGCGACGAAAGGTCCGTGAGGATTTCAGTTCGTTCAGCCTCATTAGCTCGCGTGAGACTTTCCAGCAGCGAATGAATCGCAGCATCCCCCACGTCCCCATGAGGAATACCGTATGTGAAGTAGCGAGCGAAATATTCGCTTGAGCAGGCTTTTTGCTTTCGCGCCCATGATTGATCCCATTCGCCGCCATAACCCATGCTGCCTATGCGGGGGAAGAGCGGCTCAAGCAGTCCTTTTCTGACTCTCAGGCGTTCTTGCTGAGTGGCCTCAGGCAAGCTACGGATAAGTAAGGTGTCGAGGGGGCTTTCTTGAGGTGCTTGCGCGAATACGTTTTGGTTCTGAGCTTGAGCTTGCTTTAAGAACAAATCAGGATTGCCGCGGATTTCGGCATACAAGTTAGGGTAAAAGATACGTATACCCTCAATTAACATGAGATCAACAATGTCGACTTCACCCTTGAGCAATGGAAGCGCAAAGGTCAACGCGTTGGCATACAATTTCCCAAGGCGCGGTGTAGTGAGGCGCGGTTCGAGGCCATCAACAAAATGCCGTCCAAACGTATCGGCCATTGCTTGGGTGAGTGGAATTTCAGCCTGATCCAAAGCTGCCTGTACCCCTTCAAACGCCAGGTTGCGCAAGCTTTTCTCATCAGCAGGGGGAAGGTGGAGCGGAACTTGAATGATTTTCTCAAGAAATGCACGGCCCGCGCGCTCGCCGCCTTGGCCATATCGTTCGCCCAATGCTGCGGATACGACGGCATCATCGAAGGCCAGTACGTAAGAGGTATGACGAAAGCTTGCTGACAATTTCACCAGTTTGAATATTGCATGGGTTTCGTTGCGATCTAAACGGTCTATGTCATCAATAAATGTGACCACGCGTTTGCCACATTTCTCAAGAATCGATTCTATCCTCTGCTTTAGCTCTTCTAATTTGACCGCTGATAACGATTCCCCTAGCCCCTTTGCAGCATCTCCGGGGTTGATTTGAAGCACTCCGGCAACTGTTAGTGATCCGAGCGACAGCAAAGAGCCGTATTGCTGCAGTGCATCACCTGCACGCTCTTTAAAATTGGGAAGCGACTGATTTAGAGCCCCCGCGAGTGTTGCGAAAAAGCCACGGAGTAGTTGGTCTTCAGACTGAAAGTGCCAGGGATTAAATTTCACGCAGATAACATCTGGGTAGGCTTTCAGCGCCTCCTCCATCATTTCCAGTACGGATGTTTTGCCGTCTCCCCACGGTCCATAGAGTCCGATGACGATGCTCGCAGGATCTACTCGCGTTGCAATCGTATCGGCCATGCGCGTGGCAAAAGGGGCACGATTGAAACGGTCGTCGGCGCGGGTGGCAATCGGTTGGTCCGAGGCGTATTGATGTCCCGGTGTGGCGGGCTCGGGCGGCGGCACGTCGACAGATACTTTTTCGTTGATGAAAAACGCTTTGATCCTTTTGAACATCTCAATTCCTTTTAAGGGCCCACGGTTTTCCCGAGTTTGTGCATAGTCATTTTGATACGGTTGAGCCGAAGAGCCCGACGCGCTGCGCTACTCAGCCAGAGCCGCCATAAAGTCTTCATGCTCAGGTACTTCGCCAATATCTTCCGGCAGGCACCTATCGGCCCCGTCGATGCGGCACAGCAGTGGCGTAAATAAAAGCTCGGGAATGGTCTTCTCAACTTTAATTGCAGCTATCGGTTACCGCTGAAATCATAGATGCAAAAGGTCCCTTGTTTTGTCAGAGTAACGCAGGCAGCAAGCATTCCGCCACGTGTCACGCGTCAGGTGCGTGATTCTTTTGCTATCAATTTATTGGGTAGCAATAGAGCCAAGGTAGCCAGCGCTGGCTGCGGGGGGGTCAGAGGGCAGAGCAGGGAACTGCAGCACCAGGCTTTGGCGAGTGTTTAGTTATTGCGTGAAGGCTAGGTGCCACCTTCGACAATGTGACAGGTTCGAATTCGCCTCTGCCAAGAGATAAATACTGCTGTATACCCCAGTCTGTACCCCCGTTTCTGACGCGATTTGCTCGGATGCCATGACTGAATATGAAACCATGTTCGCAACCGAGTATTGGCTTCAGCCCTATCTATGTCAGGCCGTTGAGCCTTCCTGACGCAGGCTGAGTCAGCATAGGATGTTCAAATTAAAAGTCTTTTGGCGGCCTGGTTTCCCGCCAAGATTTACACAAAAGCCTCGCGAAAGCGGGGCTTTTGCGTTTCTGGGGTTTGGGTGTGCTGATAATCAAAAAAATGCTGTTTTTCGCATTCATACCTTTCAAAGACGAACCACCATTCGTCTAACATCCGGCACTCTCCATCCGTTGCTACCTCTCAATCTTAAGCGCGGATATCCCGAGCGATACACGGAGAGCCAGCATGGAAATCAACGAGAAAGCCCCAGGCAACATTTCCCAGCAAGCGGTTACTCGTAACACCGATAATGAGACGGGGCATGACCCACGGCGCGATGAGGACAATATCCCGCTACCCCCGGATGACGAGGCCCCGATCGAGGAGGACATGTCGGATGTAGACGCGGCGGATTCCGTGGCAAGTGAGCACCCTGCTACCTGAAGACCTCCCGATCAATAAACCCGACCCAGCGCCGGGTTTTTATTGCGGTTTTCGGCGCATTTAATTAACCGTAATCCTTAAGTATTGGCATCGCATAATTGTGAATGGCTTCACGATGCCTCTATGATCAGCACGCACTGTATTGGATCGCTGAGCCTCAACCCTTTGAAGGACATGAGCATGGACAAGCACTTCGGTAATTCAGGCCTTTTCAAAACCACTTCGTATCAAGGCAACGACGCTCACGACGGCTGCAGCACTGCCGACTGGGAGCTGAAAAACAGTGCGCTGAATACGAAGGAGTTTTTGATATGTCCAAAGAACTACTCGGAGTTTTTGCTCTAGGGTTGATGGTGGTCGGTGAGTTTTGTGCAATCTACAGTGAGGTGGTGACCGCCAAGTTGGCCCAGACCGGCAGTGGTTCCTGGGAGGTCTTTGTACTTCCTGTGGTCTTGATGTGTTTTGCAGGGCTGTGCCTGCTGGGTGCCTATTGGCTGGGGTATATGGTTGTCGGTGATATCTGGATTGTCACGGTAGTCTCGGTCACTTCGTTATTGCTTCTGGAGCCTGTGGTGGTCTGGGCGCTGTTTCATGAAGCACCAGGGCGCGGCGCGTTGATCGGGTTCTGCCTGGGCGCCTTGGGGATGCTTGCGACGGTAGTGCTCTAGCACCCCGGGGAATCAAGTGCCGGGTCAGATCAGCATCTGTAGTCCGATGCTTATCTGGCCCGCACCACTGCACTTTTTTCCATTCTGCTGATCTACCCTGTCCCAGCCACCCGACTCACACGGGTGGCCAACAGAATCAGACCCGGTGCCGATGGATCGAACGTCAACTGTTTCCACCTCCCGATGGCCGCTGCTGCTTGCCGCGGTTTTTGCGCTCTGCGCAACAGGTTGCAGCCAGCAACAGGGCCGCGATATCGCCAGGCAGTTCAGCGATGGCAAGCCCGATGAATTCTTCCAGACTAGCGTCGACCGCATGGCCACCCTGGGCATGCGTGACAACCTGCAAAGCCTCTACTTGCTGATGAGCAAGCTCTACCTGCGCAACCCCAACCAGTGGCGTCAATCGGGCTACCCGGATGCGGTGACCGCCGCCCGGCAAATCCGCCAGGCCATCGAAAATCGCCAACCCTTGCCCGCACTGGGTGACCGGCGTGACCTGGCTGCCCTGAGCTATTCCCTGAGCCCCGACTTTCGCGGCGACCGCGTCGGCGCGTTCATCTATGCGATTGGCAGCATGCTCGTGACCGCTCACGGCGGGCGCACGCAGTTTTATGTGACCGACTCGATCAACCCGCAGTTTGTCAGCAATGCCGCGCGCAATATCGAAAAGGCCACCTGGTTGCTCAGCCAGCGTCAGGATGCCAACGGCGTGTTGCTGTTGTTTTCCAATGAAATATCGGAGGAGGGCAGTAACCTCAGTTTTGCCGTTGAGTTCGGCAAGATCGTCGCGCGTTTGGACCTGCTTACCCAAATCCTCGATGAGCGCTACCGGCGCATTGGCCTCAATTACGCACAAAGCCTGTTGCTGATGAATTTCCTGCCGGTGCAATAAGGCCCATCGCATCGACCAATCGGTGCGGTGTTTCCCTTTCCGCTGTAGGAAGCGGCCTATCTTGCCTCTCGCGGCTTGAAACGCTTGCCTGCGGGCAATAGCCTCGGATTTTTCTTAAACACGAGGCCCTCCCTTGGGTAAACGAAAAACGGTTTGGCCCACGGATCGCGAAATACGCTTGCGGTTTATCCTCTATGCGGTGATCGACGCCGCGACGGCCCAGGGCGTGTCTGCCGAGTTGTTGCTGCCGGCGCATAAGTTATTGCGTGACTCGCCCACGGAAGCCCAGTTGCGCGACACCTTGGGGGAGATTCTCGCCACTGACGAAATGTATGGCTTTCGCTTTGCGCCGGGGTCGGATGCAGATGATCTGCTGCGGGCATTGTCGGCGCCCGATGGCTGAACCTGCCACCGGGTTCGCCGCTGTTTTTAAATCGTCCTTGTCCGTCATTAAGGAGTGACCTGAGGGGCGTGCCTGCCTTCCCATCACTGTTCGCGTGGTGGGCTTGGCCTGGCACGTTCCCGGATTCCAAGGACCTGCCCCCAATGCTGCTGCGCCACCCCCCGTTTATTTTTGCCGCCTTGACCCTCAGTTCGCTGGTACAGGCCGAAGGCCTGCAATTGGCGCCGGTTGAAGTCACCACGGCTGAGGCCAGCGCCGCAGAAATCGCCCAGGCGCAGCTCAAGAGCGTGCCCGGCGGCACCAATTACATCGATATGGACAGCGTGCAACAGGGGCGGGTCAGCAGTAACGAAGACGTTTTCAAATATCAGGCCGGTGTGTACGCCAAGGCGGCCAATAACGAAGGGGTGAAGGTATCCATTCGTGGCTCGGGCCTGAACCGCGCCCCCGGTGCCCACGCCTCCGGCCTGTATGAAATGTTCGACGGTCTGCCGCTTACCGGCCCAGGTGGTACGCCTTATGAGCTGAAGGACCCGCTGTGGCAAAGCCGGGTAGAGGTGCTGCGTGGCGCCAACGGGTTCGATCAGGGCGCGTTGGCCTTGGGAGGCGCGGTCAATTACGTCACCCGCACCGGCTTGGACGCGCCCAAGCTGCAAGTGCGCTATGAGGTCGGCAGTCGCGGCTATGCCCAGCGCGAAGTCAGTTCCGGGCAAGTGCTGGGGGACGCCGACTATTACATCAGCCTCACCGATTCGGCGTCCGACGGTTATCAGCACCAGAGCGCCGGCAGCGGTAAGGGCATCGCTGCCAATTTCGGCTATCGCTTTAACCCGGACCTGGAAACGCGCTTCTATTTGCGTTATCGCGAAACCACCAACGATTCTCCCGGCAGGCTCACGCGTGACCAGATCAGCCATGATCCGCGTGCCGCCAACAGCCTCAATGCCGCCCGCGATTCAAAGCGCCTGCAACCGGGCTCTACCTGGATTGCCAACAAGACCACCTTGCGGTTGGACGATAATTCACGGGTCGAGGTCGGGCTGGCCTATCACGATTACCCCATGGACCTGCGCGAAGGCACCAACCGCCTCAAGGTCGCCTACACCGATATCAGCGGCAGCCTGAATTATATCCGCCAGGACAGCCTGTTCGGCCACGCCAGCACCACCACGCTCGGCCTGCGTACCACCCAGGCGATGCCGAACAATGGAGCGTCGGAATACGTCCGCATCCCTGCGGGCAATACCGCCACTTATGCCCCCGGCACTAAGACCCGCGACTACAGCTACCTGGGTTCCGATACCGTGCTGCATGTAGGCAATGAGCTGGAACTGATGGAGGATCTGTGGCTGACCACCGGCCTCGCCGCGATCTATACGCGCCGCGAAACCCAGGTCACTTACCCCGACGGCCAGGCGCCGATCAGTCAGCATGATTGGGATTATGCGCCGCGCATTGGCTTGCGTTACGACTTCACCCCGCAGTTGCAGATTTACAGCAACCTGAGCCGCTCGGTAGAGCCACCGCACGCGTGGTCGATGATCTGGGGTTCGAACAAATATTTCGGCAAGGGCAGTGGAGCGGCCACGGGGTTGCAGCGCGAAGGCGTGAAGCTGCGCAATCAGACCGCTACCACCCTGGAAATCGGCGGGCGCGGTGAAGCCTGGCTCGGCCAATGGGACCTGGCGCTCTATCGTTCTGAGGTTCGCCACGAGCTGCTCTCCGTGGAAACCCAGGCCCAAACCGCCAACAGTAGCGCGATCATCGCCGAGTCCAACGCTAGCCCCACCGTGCATCAGGGTGTGGAGTTGAGCCTGCTCAGCCCGCTGTGGGACGGCGGCCGCAGCGGTAAGCTCGACCTGCGCCAGGCCTACACCTTCAGCGACTTCCATTACCGCGACGACGACCGTTTCGGCGACAACACCTTGCCCGGCATTCCCAAGCACTACTACCAGGCGCAATTGCGCTACAGCCACCCGACGGGTTTCTACACCAGCCTCAACACCGAGCACGCCTCACGGGTAGCGGTGGACTACGCCAACTCCTACTACGCGGCGGCCTACACCACCCTCGGCGCCACCTTCGGCTACGACGCGCCCAAGCAGGACTGGCAAGCCTGGGTCGACCTGCGCAACCTCACCAACCGCCGCTACGCCAACACCGTCACGCCGGGCTACGACGACAAAGGCATGGATGCGGCGCGCTACACCCCTGCGGATGGGCGGGGCATCTACACCGGCGTTTCCTGGAGTTGGCGTTAAATCAGCCTTCGTGCTGGCGCAGGCGCTTGTACAGGGTGTTGCGACTCACCCCCAGCTCCCGCGCCAGGTGGGAAATATTTCCGCCCACGGCTTCCAGGCGCTGGTTCAGGTCAAGGCGTTCATCCAGGTGTTCGGGTTTGGACTGCGGTACCGTCGCCTGCAAATCCACGAAAAAATCATCAGGCAGATGCTCTGCGCGGATCGGCTGCTCTTCGGCCATTGCCAGCGCCACCTGCAACACGCTACTCACCTGGCGTAAATTCCCCGGCCACGGGTGTTGCTCGAATAACCTCAGCACCTCGGCACTCAGCCCGGCCCATTGCGTCGGCTCGCGGTGTTGCTGCCACAGTTGCTGGAACAGCGCCTGTTTGTCGGTACGCTCGCGCAATGGCGGCAGTTCCAGGGTCAGGCCGCCGATGCGGTAGTACAAGTCTTCGCGAAAGCGCCCAGCCTGCACCAGCTCTCGCAAGGCGCGGTTGGTCGCCGAGATGATGCGCAGATCCACCGGGAACACCTCGCTGCTGCCCACCGGTTGCACACAGCGTTCTTGCAGCACCCGTAACAGGCGGGCCTGGGTCGGCAGCGGCATATCGCCGATCTCGTCGAGAAACAGCGTGCCCTTGTCCGCCTTGCGGATCAGGCCGATGCTGCCTTTCTGGTTGGCGCCGGTGAAGGCGCCTTTTTCGTAGCCGAACAGTTCCGATTCCACCAGTTCTGCAGGAATCGCCGCACAGTTCACCGCGATCAACGCCTGGCGGCTGCGGGAACTGGCCTGGTGCAGGGCTTTGACGAACACCTCTTTGCCCACGCCGGTCTCGCCGTGAATCAACAACGGAATGTCTTTTTCCAGCAGGCGCTCGGCCTGGCGCACGGCTTTTTCCACGCGCACATCGCCAAAATGCAGGGTCTGGAGGTTGATCGACGTCGGTGCTGGCGGCGGCGGTTGGCTGAACACCCGCGCCTGCACCGGCATCTGCTTGGGCCGCTTCAACAGGCACTGGAACCGATTGCGTCCCGCCGCTTGCAAGGCGAAGGGCAATCCTTCCGGCTGGTTGAGCAGCTCCAGCAGCGACACTTTGAACAGGCTGTCGATCATCACCCGCGAGAGGCTGATGCCCAGCAGGTTATCCGCACGCCGGTTGGCCGACAGCACCTGGCCGCTTTCATCAAAGATCAGCAGGCCGGCCCATTGGCTGTCGAGGTTGCTCAGGCCGGTGTTGAAGGTCAGTTGGAAATGTTCGCCGCGAAACAGGTTGAGGATCAGCCGGTTTTCCACGGTCTGGCTCATCATCTTGACCATGCCCAGGGTGTGGGAGGGTGGCAGGTAACTGTCGCTGGACACGTCCAGCACGGCGATGATTTCGCGCTGGGCGTCGAAAATCGGCGCTGCGGAGCCGGTCATGAAGCGGTTGGCCTTGAGGAAGTGTTCATCGTGTTCAATATGCACGGCCTGGGCGCAAGCCAGCGCGGTGCCGATGGCATTGGTGCCGCTGGCGCGTTCCATCCAACTGGCGCCTGGGCTGAAGCCTCGGGCCAGCGTGGGCTCGATAAACCGCTGGGTACCCCACGAGGTCAGCACCTGGCCCTGATTGTCGGCCAGCATGATCAGGCAATTGGAATTGCTGAGAATGTTTTCGTAGTAGGGCAACACTTCCTGGTGGGTGGTCTGTACCAGTGAGTGTTGGCTTTCCAGGAGTTGACGAATGCCCTCGGCGGGCAGTTGGTCAAAGCTGGGGGCGCTCTGGTGGTCCAGGCCGTAGGCGCGGCAGCGGCGCCAGGATTCCTGGATAAGGGTGTCGTGGGTCAAGGGTTCGGCCATCGTGCGACCTTCATTTTTATTGTTATTGTTTTTGCATATCTAACTGAAGAAACCGATTCAAACTGTGGGAGCGGGCTTGCTCGCGAATGCGGTGGGTCAGTCAATTCCTCAATCGACTGATACGCCGCAATTCGCGAGCAAGCCCGCTCCCACATTTACCCTGTGTTGATCATGAGAGTGTTGTTCACAACTGTTCATTGTCAACCCCGGCAGTGTTCAGTTGTTCAGCCGGATTGTTCACTCCTGAACATCGTGATTCACCCATTTCCTTACACATCAAGCGCTTGCGGTTTTGGCACGAAACTCGCTCTGACAACGGACCAGATTCATTCCAATAATAAAAAAGGTCGTGTCATGTCATTGACCCTGGAACATGTCTCCCGCGTTGTCGACGGCCAAACCTGGATCGACGACGCCAACCTGCGGTTCGAAGCCGGTTCTTTCAACGTCCTGCTCGGTCGCACCCTGTCGGGCAAGACCAGCCTGATGCGCCTGATGGCCGGCCTGGACAAACCCGACAGCGGTCGCATCCTGATGAACGGCGTGGACGTCACGCAAAAGCCGGTGCGCCTGCGCAATGTGTCGATGGTCTACCAGCAGTTCATCAACTACCCGACCATGACCGTGTTCGAGAACATCGCCTCACCGTTGCGCCAGGCCGGTGTCTCCAATGAGGTGATCCAGAGCAAGGTGCTGGAAACCGCCAAGATGCTGCGCATCGAGAAATTCCTGCAGCGCCACCCCCTGGAGCTGTCCGGTGGCCAGCAGCAACGCACCGCCATGGCCCGCGCCCTGGTGAAAGACGCCGAACTGATTCTGTTCGATGAACCGCTGGTCAACCTGGACTACAAACTGCGCGAAGAACTGCGCCAGGAAATGCGCGAACTGTTCAAGGCGCGCCACACCATCGCGATATATGCCACCACCGAGCCCAACGAGGCTTTGGCCCTGGGTGGCACCACCACGATTCTTCACGAGGGCCGGGTGATCCAGAGCGGCAAGGCTGCCGAGGTCTACCACCAGCCGCAGACCGTGCTCGCCGCTGAGCTGTTCTCCGAGCCGCCGATCAACCTGATGCCAGGGCGCATCAGCGGCAACGAAGTGAGCTTCGCCAATTTCGTGCATTTCCCACTCAACGTTGACCTGCGCCCCATCGGCGAAGGCGAATTCCGCTTTGGCGTGCGCCCAAGCCATATCAGCCTGGTGCCGAGCAATGACGATGACCTGGAGCTGGCGGTGACCGTGGAAGTCGCGGAGATCAGCGGCTCGGAAACTTTCCTGCATGTGCGCAGTGAGCACTTTCTGTTAGTACTGCACCTGCCGGGGGTGCATGAGTACGACGTGGACGCGCCGATCCGCGTGTATATCCCCACCCATAAACTGTTTGTGTTCGATGGTCAGGGCCGCTTGGTCCAGGCCCCCGGGCGCCGTGTCGCGAGGGTTGCCTGATGGCCGAGATCCATTTGCGCAACCTGGCCCATAGCTACAGCCCTACGCCCATAGGGCCAGAAGACTACGCCATCCGGGAAATGAACCATGTGTGGGAGCAGGGCGGTGCCTACGCCTTGCTCGGGCCGTCGGGCTGCGGCAAGTCCACGCTGCTCAATATCATCTCCGGGCTGCTCAGCCCGTCCGAAGGTCAGGTACTGTTCGATACCCAAGTGGTCAACGACTTGACCCCGGAAAAACGCAATATCGCCCAGGTGTTCCAGTTTCCGGTGGTGTACGACACCATGACGGTGTTCGACAACCTGGCGTTCCCGCTGCGTAACCAGGGCATGGCCGAAGCGAAAATCCATAGCAAGGTGCAGGAGATCGCCGAAGTCCTCGACCTGCAAAACCTGCTCAGCAAAAAAGCCCGCAACCTCACCGCCGACGAAAAACAGAAAGTCTCCATGGGCCGTGGCCTGGTGCGCGATGACGTGTCGGCCATTCTCTTTGATGAGCCGCTGACGGTGATCGACCCGCACCTGAAGTGGAAACTGCGGCGCAAGCTCAAGCAGATTCACGAGCAGTTCAATATCACCATGGTCTACGTCACCCACGATCAACTGGAAGCCTCCACCTTCGCCGACAAGATTGCGGTGATGTATGGCGGGCAGATCGTGCAGTTCGGTACGCCGCGTGAATTGTTCGAGCGGCCCAGCCACACCTTTGTCGGTTACTTCATCGGTAGCCCTGGGATGAATCTGATCGAGGTGCAGGCCAAGGCTGGCGGTGTAGGGTTCGCCAATACCCTGTTGCCGCTGTCCGAAGCGTTGCAGCAACGTCTCAACACCACCGACTACAAAAAGCTCCAGGTCGGCATTCGTCCGGAATTTATCCACGTATGGGACGAGTACAACCCTGACGCCCTGCAAGCCGACGTCGTCCATGTGGAAGACCTCGGCACCTACAAGATCATGACCCTCAACCTCGACGGTGCCACGCTAAAAGTGCGCTTGGCCGAGGACAAGCCGGTGCCGGAAGGGAAGGCCTCCATCAGCTTCCCCGCGCAATGGCTGATGCTCTACGCCGACGATTACCTGCTGGAGGTGGCGCCATGAACAAGGTGCAGAACAACAAGGCCTGGTGGCTGGTGTTGCCGGTGTTCTTGCTGGTGGCGTTCAGTGCGGTGATCCCGATGATGACGGTGGTCAACTATTCGGTGCAGGACATTTTCGACCAGTCCAGCCGCTATTTTGTCGGGGCCGACTGGTACAAGCAGGTGCTGCTCGACCCACGCCTGCACGATTCGCTGCTGCGCCAGTTCATCTACTCGGCCTGCGTGCTGCTGATCGAGATCCCGCTGGGCATCGCCATCGCCCTGACCATGCCCACCAAGGGCCGTTGGTCCTCGCTGGTGCTGATCATTCTCGCCATTCCGTTGCTGATTCCGTGGAACGTGGTCGGCACCATCTGGCAGATTTTTGGCCGTGCCGACATCGGCCTGCTGGGCTCGACCCTCAACGCCATGGGCGTCAGCTACAACTATGCTGCCAACACCATGGACGCCTGGGTCACCGTGCTGGTCATGGATGTGTGGCACTGGACCTCATTGGTGGCGCTGCTGTGCTACTCAGGTTTAAGGGCCATTCCGGACGTGTACTACCAGGCCGCACGGATTGATCGTGCATCGGCCTGGGCTGTGTTCCGACATATCCAGTTGCCGAAGATGAAAAGCGTGCTGCTGATTGCGGTGATGCTGCGCTTCATGGACAGCTTCATGATTTACACCGAACCCTTCGTGCTCACCGGCGGCGGGCCGGGTAATGCCACCACTTTCCTGAGCCAGACGCTTACTCAAATGGCCGTCGGCCAATTCGACCTGGGCCCGGCGGCGGCGTTTTCCCTGGTGTACTTCCTGATCATCCTGTTGGTGTCCTGGCTGTTCTACACCGCCATGACCCATTCCGACGCCAACCGCTGAGGCCGCCAACATGAGCAAACGCAAGCTGATTCCATTACTGCTTTACATCCTGTTCCTGCTGGTGCCGATCTACTGGCTGCTGAACATGTCCTTCAAGAGCAACACCGAAATCCTCGGCGGCCTGACCCTGTTTCCGCAGGATTTCACCCTGGCCAACTACAAGGTGATCTTCACCGACCCGAGCTGGTACACCGGCTACCTCAACTCGCTGTACTACGTGAGCCTGAACACGGTGATCTCCCTGAGCGTGGCGCTGCCAGCGGCCTATGCGTTCTCGCGCTACCGCTTCCTGGGTGACAAGCACCTGTTCTTCTGGCTGCTCACCAACCGTATGGCGCCCCCGGCAGTGTTCCTGCTGCCGTTCTTCCAGCTGTATTCATCCATTGGCCTGTTCGACACGCACATCGCCGTGGCGCTGGCCCATTGCCTGTTCAACGTGCCCTTGGCGGTATGGATCCTGGAAGGCTTCATGTCCGGTGTGCCCAAGGAAATCGACGAAACTGCCTACATCGACGGCTATAGTTTTCCCAAGTTCTTCGTGAAGATTTTTATCCCGCTGATCGGCTCCGGTATCGGCGTCACGGCGTTTTTCTGTTTCATGTTTTCCTGGGTCGAATTGCTGCTGGCGCGCACGCTCACCTCGGTCAACGCCAAGCCCATCGCAGCGGTGATGACCCGTACGGTGTCGGCCTCCGGCATTGATTGGGGCGTGCTGGCAGCGGCGGGGGTGTTGACCATCCTGCCGGGCATGCTGGTGATCTGGTTTGTTCGCAACCACGTGGCCAAGGGCTTTGCCCTGGGCCGGGTCTAGAGGAGTCGATGATGGAATGGATGGCCTGGACCACCCCCACAGCGCTGTTCTTTGGCGGTATTGCCCTGATTCTGGCGGGCATGACCACTTGGGAACTGCGTTCGCCAAGCATCCCGCGGCGCGGTTTGCTGCCGATCAGCACCACCCGTGGCGATCGCTTGTTTATCGGTCTGCTCGGCAGCGCCTACCTGCATTTGCTGGTCATTGGCGTTACCGACTGGAGCATCTGGGTGGCGTCCGCGCTCTCCCTGGTATGGCTGTTGAGTGTGATGCGTTGGGGCTAGCTGTGCGCAACCCTGTAGGAGCGAGCTTGCTCGCGAAAGTCGTCAACGATAACGCAGTGCTCCTGGTAGCCCGCGGTGTCTTTGCGTTCTTCGCGAGCAAGCTCGCTTCTACAAGGGAGGTGATTGCCGATAGCCCCGTTTGAAACTAACCTGGAGGTCTCTATGTTGAATAAAAACAATAAGCTGCGACATAGCATTTCATTGGCCGCCGTACTGGCCCTCAGTGGTTTGAGCGCTTCGGCCTGGGCCGATGCGTATGAAGATGCCGCTAAAAAATGGATCGGCAGCGAGTTCAAACCCTCGACCCTTACCGAAGCCCAACAGCTGGAGGAGTTGAAGTGGTTTATCAAGGCGTCGGAGCCGTTCCGTGGGATGAAGATCAACGTGGTGTCGGAAACCCTCACCACCCACGAGTACGAATCCAAGGTGCTGGCCAAGGCCTTCAGTGAAATCACCGGCATCAAGCTGACCCACGACCTGCTGCAGGAAGGCGACGTGGTGGAGAAGCTGCAAACCCAGATGCAATCCGACAAGAACATCTATGACGGCTGGGTCAACGATTCCGACTTGATCGGTACGCACTTTCGCTATGGCAAGACCGAATCCATCACCGACCTGATGGCCAACGAAGGCAAGGATTTCACCTCGCCCACCCTGGACCTCAAGGACTTTATCGGCCTGTCGTTCACCACCGCGCCGGACGGCAAGATCTACCAGTTGCCCGACCAGCAGTTCGCCAACCTCTACTGGTTCCGCGCCGACTGGTTCGAGCGGCCGGAGCTGAAGGCCAAGTTCAAGGAGAAATACGGCTACGACCTGGGTGTGCCGGTGAACTGGTCGGCGTATGAAGACATCGCCAAGTTCTTCAGCGAAGACGTCAAGGAAATCGACGGCAAGCGCATTTATGGGCACATGGACTACGGCAAGAAAGATCCGTCCCTGGGCTGGCGTTTCACCGATGCCTGGTTCTCCATGGCCGGCGGCGGCGACAAGGGCTTGCCCAACGGCCTGCCGGTGGACGAGTGGGGCATTCGTGTGGAGGACTGCCACCCGGTGGGCTCCAGCGTCACCCGTGGCGGCGACACCAACGGCCCGGCGGCGGTATTCGCCACGCAGAAATACGTGGACTGGATGAAAGCCTACGCGCCACCGGAAGCGGCGGGCATGACTTTCTCTGAATCCGGCCCGGTGCCATCCCAGGGCAACATTGCTCAGCAGATCTTCTGGTACACCGCGTTTACCGCCGACATGGTCAAGCCGGGCCTGCCGGTGGTGAATGCCGACGGTACGCCGAAGTGGCGCATGGCGCCGTCCCCAGTCGGGCCGTATTGGGAAAAAGGCATGAAGAAGGGCTATCAGGACGTAGGCTCCTGGACCTTCCTCAAGTCCACCCCCGAAAAGCAGAAACTCGCGGCCTGGCTCTACGCGCAGTTCGTGACCTCCAAAACCGTGTCGTTGAAGAAAACCATCGTTGGCCTGACGCCGATTCGTGAGTCCGATATCAACTCCCAGGCCATGACCGACATGGCGCCCAAACTCGGTGGCCTCGTGGAGTTCTACCGTAGCCCGGCGCGCACCGAGTGGTCGCCGACGGGCACCAACGTGCCGGACTACCCGCGCCTGGCGCAACTGTGGTGGAGCAACATCGCCGCAGCGGCCAGCGGCGAGAAAACCCCGCAACAGGCGCTGGACAACCTGGCCAAGGAGCAGGACGCGATCATGACGCGCCTGGAACGCTCCAAGGTGCAACCGGTGTGCGGCCCGAAAATGAACCCCGAGCGTGACGCGCAATACTGGTTCGACCAGCCGGGCGCGCCGAAGCCGAAACTGGCCAACGAGAAGCCCAAGGGCGAAACCGTGAACTACAACGACCTGCTCAAGCAGTGGGAGGCTGCACGTAAGTAATTTCGCTGAATGAGCTGAACACAACGGCACGCTTGCGTGCCGTTGTTTTTTTGTTTGTGGGTGGGCCACCTGCATTTCATCTGGTGGTCCGAGACAGCCTGCTAGCTTGGGACTAAACTGCTGAGCATTCATACAGGAGGTCATCCCATGGGTGTTCCACTTTCCCCAATTGTTTCCGAATTTGAAACTGAAGAGCAGGCAAGTAGCCATGATCTTTGGTTTCGCGCCAAAGTAGAAAAAAGCCTGGCCAACCCCGGACCTGGTGTGCCCCATGACGAAGTCATGGCGAGGGTTGAGGCGATTATTCTTGAAGCAGAACGCAAGCAGAGGGTCAAAGCCTGATGTTGAGTGTCGTTTGGCTTGATGAGGCTATCAGCGACCTGATTGACATCGTTACTTTCATTGCAGCAGAGAATCCTGGGGCGGCGCGTCGTATCAAGACACGTCTTGAAGGTGCGCCTCTGCCATTGACCGAGCATCCTTACCTGTATCCGAACGGCCGCGTGCCCGGCACTCGGGAGGTCGTCGTTCACCCCAATTATGTCCTGGTGTATCGAGTAACAGCAGAGCGCATCGAGATAGTCAACGTGTTGCACGCTCGGCAGGAGTATCCCTGATTTCCCCTCATATCGCGTTGTGCACGACTATTGACCCAATGCCCCCATCGCAATAACACCGCGACCGCTTGTCTCCAGGTTAACAATCCCATCTGAATTTTCCGCACCTCTCAAGGTTCTGCATCTTAGAAGCGCATGTTTTTCAAGCGCTCTTGCGGGGCCACCTTGTGGGAGGCCCGTTGTAACGGACTTTGCGGAAACTGCCATCATGACACTCCTTACAGCGCTGTCAGGCCAGCCGGCCTCTCTCACCGACTCGGCCCAGGGCCGCCATCAACGGGTGTACCAACAACTGCACGGCGAAACCCAAGATGCCGCTGAATTGGCGCGTGAATACCTGCAGGATCAATTGGCCCTGGTAGAAGCCACCGACTGCGACTTGCCAGAGGCCCCCGAACAGCTGCTGGCCTGGGTAGAGCAGCGCTGCGCCGAGGTGGCCCAGGCCTATGCCGACTATCTGGAACAGCGCCGAAACGGTGGGCCACGGCGGTATTTCCAGAACAAGGCCCATGCGTTGTACTTTCTGCAGTGCGTGGCGCCGACCAAACAGGTCGACGGCGCCTGGCTCTACGGCTTGCTGCGCTATTGGCAAGACCAGCGCTTCGACGGCCTGCTCACCACTTACCTGGAAGAATTGGGCGACGGTGAAGCCGCGCAGAACCATGTGGTGATCTACCGCAAGTTGCTCAGCGAACACGATGCCGACAGCGAAGCCGGCCTTGAGGATGACCATTACCTGCAAGGCGCGCTGCAACTGGCGCTGGGTGTGTGTGCCGACGAGTTCCTGCCGGAGGTCATTGGCTTCAACCTGGGTTACGAGCAACTGCCGCTGCACCTGTTGATCACCGCCTATGAACTCAGTGAGTTGGGCATCGACCCTTATTATTTCACGCTGCATGTCACCATCGACAACGCCAGCAGTGGCCACGCCTGCAAGGCGGCGCAATCGGTGCTGAACCTGTTGCCGCTGGGTGAGGGCAAGGCAGGCTTCTATCGCCGGGTGGCCGCAGGCTACCGCCTGAATGATCTGGGCCTGGGTACCACGTCTGTCATCAAACAGTTCAACCTGCAGGACCAAGTGGTGGCGATGCTCGAGCGCAAGCGCGCCTTCGGCCAGCACATGCATTCGGACTATTGCCGCTTCGAAGGCCAAACCGTCAACCAGTGGCTGGCCCAGCCTGGGCAGATCGGCGCTTTCCTCAAGGCCCTGGAAGACAAAGGCTGGATCAAGCACAACCAGGACCCCACCAACAGTCGCTTCTGGCAACTCATCGAGGGTGCTGGCGCCGCGATGTTCGGGGTGTTCAGCGGTTATGAAAAACAACTGATCCATGACTGGATTGCGGGTGAATGGGTTGCCAGCGAACGCGTGGCGCCCGTGCGGCCGGGACGCGGCAGCCGGTTTTCCCGCGAGCAGCATCGACCAGCGGACCCGGATACCCAGGCCCTGGCGGAGTCGTTGTGCAACTTGCCCGATGTGCAACAGCTCAATGCGCTAATCCCATGGCTGTCGGCACGCCGTCATTGCACGCCTGCCGGGCTGTATGCCACTCGCCGCTTTATCCAACTGCGTGCGCGCCTGCGCTAAGGGAATGTGCCTATGTCTGCGCAACAACTGGCTGATCGTGCCTTGTTGAACCTGGGCCGGGGGTTGAAGGAGGGCGGTTATCGCTTTATCACGCCGACGCCCTTGACCCATGAGCGTGTCTATCGGCGGCTGGCGACGCCCCTGGCAATGACGCTGCGCGATGTGTTCGGGTGGTCGATGCCGTTCGATCAAGGCCTGTTGCCCGAGGCCTTGCGTGAGGAGTTGCAGCAAGCGGATGTGATCGAAAAACATGGCGCGCTATGGCGCAGCACGGTGCGTTGGTCGAGCCTCGATGAGCTGTTGTTCGCTCATTCGCCTTATCCCACCGACCAGGCGGACGCGGTGTTTTTCGGCCCCGACAGCTACCGCTTTGCCCAGGTAATCGAAGCCTACCTGCAACAGCGTTTCGAGCCCCTCAAGCGCGTCGTGGACATTGGCTGTGGCGCCGGTGTCGGCGCGCTGGTGATTGCTAAAGCCCGACATGACGCCGAGGTGCTGGCGGTGGATATCAACCCCCGTGCCCTGCGCATGACGGCAGTGAATGCCGAACTGGCCGGGCTGAATAACCTCAGCGTTTACCACAGTGACGTGCTGGCCAGTGTGGAGGGCGAGTTCGACCTGATCGTCGCCAACCCGCCTTACATGAAAGATGACCGTCAGCGCGCCTATCGCCATGGTGGTGGCGCCCTGGGGGAGCAGTTGTCGCTGCGCATCGTCAGTGAGTCCATTGGGCGCCTGGCCCTGGGCGGGAGCCTGCTGTTGTACACCGGGGTGGCGATGGTGGCCGGCAGCGATCCCTTCCTGGAGGCGGTCAAGCCGCTGCTGGGCAGCGACGCCTACGGCTGGACCTACCGCGAACTGGACCCGGACGTTTTTGGTGAAGAACTGGAAAAGCCAGGCTATGAGCAGGTGGAGCGCATTGCCGTGGTCGCGCTGACTGTCACCCGATTGCGCTGAATGCCGATGCTCACCTTTGGTATTGAAGAGGAATACTTCATCACCGACCTGCACAGCCGTCAGATGGTCGGCGAGCCGTCTGCGGCGGTGCTGGCGGCCTGCCGCGAAGCGATTGGCGCGGGCTTCTCCTTTGAGATGTTCCAGGGCCAGATCGAGGCGGCCTCTCCGGTGTTCACCTCCAGCGCCGAAGCGAAGAACTACTTGCGAGCAGTACGCGGCAACCTGGCGCAATCCCTGGCTGAGTTCGGCCTCGGTGTGGTGTGCGCCGGCAGCCACCCCCTGGCCGATTGGCGTGGGCAACGGCCGACCGATCAGGCGCATTTTCGGCAACTGTTCGACGATATTCAATATGTAGCGCGGCGCAGTGTGTTGTGCGGGCTGCATGTGCATGTGCAGGTGCCGCAGGCGTTGGACCGCATCGCGGTGATGAACCAGGTGTCGCCGTGGTTGCCGTTGTTGCTGCTGCTCAGTTGCTCGTCCCCTTTCTGGGACGGCGCGCCCAGCGGCTTCATGAGCTACCGCCAGGCCGCTTGCGACGAGTGGCCCCGCATGGGCGTGCCGGAACATTTCAGCGATTGGGCCGAGTACCTGCGCTACCTGGCCCTGTTGCAACGCATCGGCGCGATCAAGGCCGATGGCAATGGCTGGTGGGGCATTCGCCCGGCGGCGCGTTACCCCACCCTGGAACTGCGCATGACCGACGCCTGCCCACGGCTGACGGATGCCTTGGCCCTCGCCACGTTGTTTCGAGTGATGGTCACCCATGCCTGCGCGATGCACCGTCCTGGCGCTGGTTTCAGTGCCGAGGCGCGCTGGCTGCTCAAGGAGAATCGCTGGCAGGCCAAGCGGTATGGGGCCGCTGGTACCTTTGCGCTGGACGACACCGGCACCCTGGGCAGCGCTGAGCAATGGCTGCAATGTGCCCGACAGACGTTTGCCGCCACCGCAGAGGCCATGGGCGAGCCGCTGTTGTTCGATACCTTGAATGCCTTGCTGCTACGCGGCAACAACGCGACCGAGCAGTTGCGCTGGCACGCCCAGGCCCAGGCCAGCGGCGCCGATGCGCTTGCCAGCGTGCGCCAGGTAGTCGATCTGCTGTTGGCCCAGACGCGCGGCGACCATTGATCGGGTGTCGCTCTACGTCGAAGGAACACTGATGGGGCTGCTGCGCCCTTAATGAGTAACCCCTCAACGGCAGGAGCGCAGAGCATGCGAGCGATGACTTACCAGGGCGCACACAAGGTGCAGGTGGATACCGTGCCCGATCCGATCATTGAACAACCCGACGACATCATTCTGCGGGTCACCGCCACCGCAATCTGTGGCTCGGACCTGCACTTGTACCGTGGCAAGATCCCGACCGTGGAGCATGGCGATATCTTCGGCCATGAGTTCATGGGCATCGTCGAAGAAACCGGCCCGGCCGTCACTGCGGTGCAACGCGGCGACCGTGTGGTGATTCCGTTCGTGATTGCCTGTGGCGATTGTTTTTTCTGCCAGCTCCAGCAATTCGCCGCCTGCGAAACCACCAACGATGGGCGCGGTGCGATCCTGAATAAAAAAGCCATCCCACCGGGGGCCGCGCTGTTCGGCTACAGCCGTCTGTATGGCGGCATTCCCGGCGGCCAGGCGGAGTGGGTGAGGGTGCCCAAGGCCAATACCGGGCCGTTCAAGGTGCCCGGCACCCTGGCGGACGAGAAGGTGCTGTTCCTCTCCGATATTCTGCCCACCGCTTGGCAGGCAGTGACCAATGCCGGCATTGGCAAAGGCTCTAGTGTGGCGATTTATGGCGCCGGGCCCGTGGGCCTGCTCAGTGCGGCGTGCGCGCAGATGCTGGGCGCCGAGCAGATCTTCATGGTCGACGATCATCCGTATCGTTTGGCCTATGCGCAGAAAATGTACGGCGTGATCCCGATCAACTTCGAAGAAGACGAGGACCCGGCTGACACCATCATCCGCCAGACCGCTGGCATGCGCGGCGTCGATGGCGTGGTGGACGCGGTGGGTTTCGAGGCAAAGGGCAGTACCACGGAAACCCTGCTCACGGCCCTGAAGATCGAGGGCAGCAGCGGCAAGGCCCTGCGCCAGTGCATCGCTGCCGTACGCCGCGGTGGCGTGGTGAGCGTCGCCGGGGTGTATGCCGGGTTTATCCATGGCTTTATGTTTGGCGATGCCTTTGACAAGGGCCTGACGTTCAAGATGGGCCAGACCCATGTGCAGCGGTTCTTACCGGAGTTGTTGGAGCATATCGAGCTGGGGCATCTGCACCCGGAGGCGATCATCACTCACAGGCTGCCCCTGGAGCAGGCGGCGCGGGGGTATGAGCTGTTTGATAAAGCCGAGGAGGAATGCCGTAAGGTGATCCTGCTGCCGGGTGGGAACGACCGGCCGCTGACCGAACCGCTGGACGAACTGACGCCTGAGCTGCGCGTACAAGGCGTTCCCGGTTTCTAGGCCAATACCCGGGAAAATATGGGAGCTTGCCTGCGATAGCGGTGGTTCAGTTGAATATTCAGTGACTGACACGCCGCCTTCGCGGGCAAGCCCGCTCCCACAGGGGATCTGTGCCGGGCTCTGATTTTGTGGGCAATGCATGACCAATGTGGGAGCTGGCTTGCCAGCGATAGCGGTGGTTCAGTTGAATATTCAGTGACTGACACGCCGCCTTCGCGGGCAAGCCCGCTCCACAGGGGATCTGTGCCGGGCGCTGATTTTGTGGGCAATGCATGACCAGTGTGGGAGCTGGCTTGCCTGCGATGGCGGCCTCCCAGCCGACACCTATCTCCCTGACACCCCACAATCCAACTGTGGGAGCGGGCTTGCTCGCGAAGGCGGCCTGACAGGCGACACAGTTATACCGAGTACATATCCATTCCTGCGGTAACGGCC